>JALZHR010000080.1 GCA_030860665.1 Acidobacteriota bacterium | reverse complement strand
GGCTAACCGAAAAAGAAGCGTTTGAAGTTGAGGCTGCCTTGTTTGATTTTATCGGTTTGAGCGGCTTAACAAACCAAGTTCAAGGTTATAATTCTGACGACAGAGGACAAATGACAGTGGCAGAAGTTATCTCAAAGTATCAAGCTCCCCTAGCCGAAATCACAGAGCCGGTTATTTTGATTACCGTTAATCGTTTGTATCGGCGCGGAATGAGTGCCGAAATGTTATACGAAATCACACGCGGCAAGTGGGTTATCGGAACTCGTCGGAACAAAGCCAAATATGCGTTTGCCGTGTATAAAGGCGTTATCCGTGAAGTTTATGAAATTGAGCGTTGGCTTCCCGCGCCAATTGAAGATACTGAAGTCAAACGTGCGTGGATTGCCGAGCATTCACTTGACGCAGAAGTAAAACAAAAGAATCGTTGGCAGTTTGAAGGTAAAATTGCAGAAGACTTACAACATTACGTCGGCGCAAGCACAGAAAATTATCAAGTTGTCGGCGCACAAAATCCGATTCGTTATGTCAACTGTTAGTTCTTTCTTGCAACGGACTGCCCAACAAATCAATGGACGTGAGGGCGAAACAGCTACTTTCTTTTCACGTTGCGTGCTAAACTTTAGCTTGCGTGAATTCGGTTTCGTCCCACGTCATCTCAGCCGTTAATCAAACAACAATATTCCGCCAATTTCTGCCATCGTGCGCGAGCAGGTCGTCGGCTTCTTTTGGTCCCCACGTTCCGGATTTGTAATTCGGGAAGGTGCGGGCGGGAATGGCGTGCCAGACGTCGAGGACGGGCGAGACGATTTGCCAGCTTGCCTCGACCATATCGGCGCGCTGGAACAATGTCGCGTCGCCAATCATACAGTCGAACAACAGTCTTTCGTAGCCGGTGCTGCCCGTTTCGCCGAAGTGTTCGAGATAGTTGAAATCCATATCGACCGCGCCCATATTGACGATGGGACCGGGAATTTTCGCGCCGAAATGCAAGGTTATGCCTTCGTCGGGCTGGATGTGGACGACGATGCGGTTGGTCGTCAGGCGTTCAATCGGCGTGTCGCGGAATAGAATGAAGGGCGCTTGTTTGAATTGAATCACGATGTCGGAATGACGGGCGGGCAGGCGTTTTCCGGTGCGGATGTAGAACGGGACGTCAGCCCAGCGCCAGTTGTCAATCGAGAGCTTCAGCGCGGCGTAGGTTTCGGTGTTCGATTCGGGCGCGACGTTCAGCTCGCTGCGGTAGGCGGCGACTTTTTCGCCGTCCAGCTCGCCCGCGTCGTATTGCCCGCGGACGGCTTTGCGCAAAACGTCTTCCTCGCTGAAAGGCTGCATCGCGTGCAGGATTTTCGCCTGCTCGTCGCGCACGGCGTCCGCCTCGAACGAAACGGGCGGCTCCATCGCCGTCAGCGTGATGAGCTGGAAAATGTGATTCGGAACCATATCGCGCAGCGCGCCAGCCGTTTCGTAATAACCGCCGCGCGTTTCGACCCCGAGCTTTTCGGCAACGGTTATCTGCACGTGGTCGATGTAGTTTCGATTCCAGATAGGCTCGAAAATGCTGTTGCCGAAGCGAAAAACCAAAATGTTCTGGACGGTTTCCTTGCCCAGATAATGGTCGATGCGGTAAATCTGCCGCTCGTCGAGAATTTTCAGCAGCTCCGTGTTCAGGGTTTTCGCAGTTTCGAGGTCGTGACCGAAAGGCTTCTCGTAAATAAAGCGCCGCCAGTTGCCGTTTTTTTCCTGCGCCAAGCCGTTTTTATGAACTTTGCCGGTGACGTTGGCGAACAGCGACGGCGGCGTGGCGAGATAATAAAAATAGTTTTCGGGAATCTGGTGGCTCGTGCAGACTTCCGCCAGCAAATCCTTTAAATCCTTGAACAACTTCTTGTCGTCGTCGAAATCGCCGCCCGTGTAATAGGTTCTTTCGTTAAACCATTTGAGCAGCTTTTTGTCGGGCGCGTCGCCGACGAACTGCTCCAGCTCGGTGATGATTTTTTTGCGAAAATCGTCGGTCAGCATTTCCTGCCGCCCGACGCCGACTACGGCGAAGCTGTCCGGCAGATGACCGTCTTTCGCCAGATTGTAAAGTGCGGGAAACAGCTTGCGCTTGGTCAAATCGCCGGTCGCGCCGAAAATTATCATCACGCACGGCGCGGAACGCTGCTGTTGCTGCTGCTGCTCTCCGCCGACGGAATTTTTTTCACCCGCCTGTTCTGTTTTCGTCATTTCTCTATCCTTTAATAAATTTTCACCGCAGAGACGCGGAGAGAGAATTTAACCACAGATTGACACGGATAAACACAAGATGATTAAGACGGGATTTGCATTATAAACAGGATAAAATCTTTTTCTTATCCGCGTTCATCCGTGTCAATCTGTGGTTTCATTTTCTTAAAAATCTCCTCGTCTGCGGCGTCTCTGCGGTTCAATTCTTCTCTTCATTTTCTTCGCGCCCGACCAGAAACAGGTAAGAATACATCGCGACTCCGGTCAGGATTCCAGTCCCGAATTTTACCCACGCCGGCAGGTGCGACGGCGAGAGAAAGCCTTCGATGATTCCGGCGACGAAAAGCAGGCACGCGCAGCCGATGGCGAGGCGCGCCGCTTCCATCCCGCTTTTCTTTAAAGCCTGCGCGCGCGTCAAATCGCCCGGGTTAATCATCGAATAACCGATGAGCATTCCCGCGCCGCCCGCAATGAAAATGCACGAAAGCTCAATCACGCCGTGACCGACCATAAACGTCACCAGCGCATTGCCGAACGCCGGGTTTATCGCGTAGCAGACGCCGAGCACGCCGCCGATGTGCAGCCCGTTGTAAATCAAAACGTAAAGCGTCCCGATGCCGAAAAACGCGCCGAAGGCAAAGGCGCGGATGGCGACCAGGATATTGTTGGTCAAAATCTCGCTCGCGCCGATTTGATTGGCTTCGTTCAGACTTTCCCACCAGCGCACGTCGCTCTGAACGGCGTAGCGCAGCGAGCCTAAGCCAAGCTCGTCGGCAAAATGCAAATCGTAATAAGACAAAAGAAAAGACGCGACGCCGAAAATCATAAAGACCGCGAAAGCGAGCGCCGTGTAGCGCAGCGTGCGGCGAAAGGCGCGCGGCAAATCGCGGGCGAAAAACTGCCAGACGAGATTTGCGCCTTTGGCGTCGGCGCGGTAAATCCTGCCGTGCGCGCGAATGACGAGGCTGTTCAGATAATTGACCAGCTTCGGGTCGCGCGATTCGGCGCGGGCAATCGCCAAATCGGACGCGGCGCGGCGGTAAAGCTCGCCCAATTCGCGCACCTGCGCGCGCGGCAAACCGCGCAGAGGCGAAGTTTCCAGAATCTCCAGCAAGCCTTCCAGCTTCTGCCAGTTGTTTTTGCGTTCGTCGATAAAGCGGCTCATCTCGATTTTAGATTTTAGATTTCAGATTTCAGATTTCGGACGCGAAACAAATTTATCATTTATAAAGGCTTTGCACCAAAAGGACTTAATTTAGGATTTTCGCGCCAAAAGTATTAAAAGGCAGAAGCCCGCGCGTCAGCAAGGGCGCTTTCTAAAGTGTCAAGGCTAAAGGCTAAAGGCGAAAGTTTGGAAATCGGCTTTACTTTCTCCTTTATCCTTTA
>JALZHR010000058.1 GCA_030860665.1 Acidobacteriota bacterium | reverse complement strand
CCGGTCGTCGAAACGCGCGATTGCCCGCCCGCCGTGTCTTTCGCCAGCCCGAAATCGAGCAGGATAATGTGATTTTCGTTCGTCAGCTTCAGATTCTGCGGCTTGATGTCGCGGTGGACAATCGGCGGCTCGTGCGAGTGCAGATAGGCGAGCGCGTCCAGAAGCTGGTCAGCCCAGAACAAAACCCAGTTCAGCGGAAACGGCTTGCGCGTCACTTCCAGGCGCTTCGACAAATCGTCGCCCGAAATATGCTCCATCACCAGATACTGCGTTTCCTGCTCGGTAAAATGATCGCTCACCTTCGGCAGAACCGGGTGACGCAGCCGCGCCAGCGTTCGCGCTTCGCGCTCGAAGGCGTTGCGCAGCAAGTCATTTTCGGAGAAAAAAGTGCGTTTCAGGGCGACGGCGCTTCCCAATCGCTGGTCGACCGCCAGATAAACTTCGCCCATTCCGCCTTTGCCGATAAGCTGTACGATCAGGTAGCGATTCTGCAATAAAGTGTTTGGTGACAAGGGTTTCATTTTAATACTTCCGTTCTTTTAAAAAATTATCGGGACGCCGCTGCTGCTGCTGCCGCCGCAGAAAACGCGAAAAAAAAATCGGGTAATGCTTTGATTAAACCGCTTTGCATTTTCGATTTGGCAAATTTAGTTTCGATTGCGTTTCGCTTCTTCTGCTTTGGGCGGACGAGATTGATTGATGAATCGTAACACTGTCTTTCTCTCAAAACAAGCGTCTTTATTGACTTATCAATAATTTTTCGGGCGGCAGCATCGCCGCCTGTCCCGTGTGTTGCCAGCATCGCCCGCCGCCTTTTACGCGGCGCGAGCACGGCGTTCCCTTCTTCGTCTGCGCTCCACAGAAATAGACGGCTTCGGTCGCCAATTTTTGCTTACCCGCAGATTTATCGGCTGTCTGTAATCGCAAATCTTCGGGAGATTTCGGGTCAGCCGGATTTTGTTTCTGCGTCTGTGGCATCGCGGCGTTATTCGCCGCCGCATTTTCAGTCATCGACGGCGCGACGGAATTTTGAACGCTCGCGTCGGACAAAACCTGCTGTTTTTTCTGATTCTGCCCTGCATTTATTGAAATCGGCGTTTGCGATGTGGATACGCTCAGAGGCTTTTCCGTTTTTCGCAAAAGCGCGCCGAAACCGAAAAGCGCGCCGATAATTCCGATAAAAACAATCGCTCGCGGAATCCATTCCTTGAGCGTAAATTCGCTCGCGCAGCTTTCGCAAAATCTTCGACTGTCCGTAATTTTCCATTTCGCGCGGTCGATTTTCTCGCCGCAATGACAACAATATGTAGGCTTGTAAAACATAAATTTCCCTTTCGGAAGCGGAGGTTTCCCTGTGCGTGAGAGCAGATTATAACGCAGGTGACACGAGATGTTAAGGGAAATGCAAAGTGCAAAATGCAAAATGCAAAATGAGAGAACAGGTTTAGTTCCGAATCCGAATTCTGAGTCCTGATATTTTGCGTTTTGCACTTTGCATTTTGCATTGATGACGTTCGTGCAACCGACTTTCGGCAAAATGCGTCTGATTAGTTATTATTCTTTTTATGCGAAAATATACGTCTTTATTTTTTATTTTACTTTCGATAAGCTTTCTGACAATTACCGCTTTCGCGCAGCAACAGCCGCAGGACGACGACGTAATCAAAGTCGATACGGCAATCGTGCGCCTGAACGTCGGCGTCGTCGACCGCACGGGACGCCCCGTAACCAGTCTGAGCAGGGAGAATTTTACCGTTTACGAGGACGGCGTAAAACAGCCGATTCTGCGCTTTGAGCCGACCGTGACGCCGTTTTCCGTCGTGATGATTCTGGATATGTCCGGCTCGACGCTCGGCTTTCGGCAGACGATTCAGCAGTCGGCGCTGCGCTTTGTCGACGCGCTCGCGCCGGATGACCGCGTCGCCGTCATCGAATTTTACGACAAGGTAAATTTGCGCAACGATTTTACGACCGACCGCCGGATTGTCGCCAATTCAATCCGCGTCTCAAACGGTCGCGGTAAAACGCAGCTTTACAGGGCGCTCGACGTCGCGCTCGAAAAACTCTCGAAAGAAGGAAAACGCCGCAAGGCGATTATCGTCCTGACTGACGGCGTCGATACGGCGCTGCGCGACAAAGACCGCGATTTTCTGTTGAACGTCAAGGAAACCGAGATGGCGACGGCAATCAAACCGGAAACGAGCGAAACCCTGAATAAAATTCTGAACGACGCCGACCGCCAGGGCGTGACGATTTACCCGCTCGCGCTGCCGACCGGCGACCCGAGCAAGCTCGCCGAGCCGACGCCGATTCAAACGGCGATGTATCTCGCCGCGCGCGAGCGCCTGAAAATTCTGGCAAACCGCACCGGCGGAACTCTAAACGCCATCAACCGGCTGGAAGAAATGGGCAGACTCTATGCCTCGGTCGCCGCCGACATCCGCTCGCTCTACACGGTCGAATACCAGCCCGCCAACGATAAACGCGACGGCAAATGGCGCGCGATAAAAATCGAGGTCACAAATCCCGAATTAATCGCCCGCACGCGCGAAGGCTATTTTGCCAGATGAGAATGTTTTTTGCTAAACTTGACAACAGAGGCGCAAGATTTGTAGTCTAATTATTCGCCTTGTGCACCCGTAGCTCAGCTGGATAGAGTGCTTGACTACGAATCAAGAGGTCGCATGTTCGAATCATGCCGGGTGTACCATTAATTTCAACAGCTTAGAGACATCTAATTGGTGTCTCTTTTGTTTTTGGACACATTCGATTTTATATTTCTTTGCCATAATCGTTAACGTTTTATTTTTGTTCAGTGAAATAATAATTGTCGTAAAGCGATTTGATTTTGCCTGTTGACAGTTTTCCAGTGCGGATTACTCTGAACAAAAAATTGCGAAAACTTTCCTTTCGCCCATCATATTTATCCTGCCGCATCAAATCATATAAAACAGCCGCTAAAACGTGTATCCCGTCGTCTTCATCGCGCCAGCGCTGACGAGCGTCATTCTTGATTCCTAGCTTTTCGCCAATTATTTGGTCTAACGCCCTGACGCAGTTTTCTTCGACGAAGCTTTCAAAAGAGTTATAACCAAACGCCGGATTATGATTGCGAATTTTGCTTGTCAAAAACTCATCGGAGCGAAGTGTTTCGAGAGTTTTTTTAAGTTCTCGATCTTTCGATAAATCGTAAGGCGGGTGCAGCAATTCATGAATGGCAACCCGCAATACAACCTGCGTCGGATATGAGATGTCGGTGACGAAACGGTTTCCGGTTAAACGAATTCCATGCGGGCGTGAAAAATAAAGCGCAAAGACGATTATTTTTTTTGAGGCTAACTCAAAGCGCAAATGTTTTTCCACTTCACGGACGACATCAAAGTTCGAGAGATATTCGGAAATACTACCAACTTTTTCTCTGACTTTCGGTAGTATCTCTTCACGCCAGTAAACATCAAAACGCTCGGTTTGTAGAAAACGGAGAACAATTCTTAAATCATTTTTGATTGATTCAAACAGCCTCCACCCATCTTTGGTGTAATAAACGGTTTTCTGTAAGTCGACTTTTATTTGCTTGCTTTCGTCGAGAGCATTCAACATATCATCGAGCGTTTCCGCGTTGCTCGCGGAAAAATGCAAACTTAAAAAAGCCGAAACGATATTTTTATTTTCGTCTTTCACTTTGCTTTTTAGATTCGTTAAGGCTGAGCGAACTTGTGGGGTGAAATGCGGCTCAAAACGGGCGTATTCTTTCGCGTAAAATCTTTGGTAGAAAGAATCGCCCGTTAAAACATTCAGAAAACACAAGGTATCGTATTTAAGAGAAGGCTCAACCTGCCATTTAGTCTCGGAATCAACGGATTTTTGAGCCTTGCAGTTTACGACAAACAAGCCTGCACAAAAAAGAATCAAAATAAAAAAGCGAATAAATGAGTTCATCTCTGAAAGTAAATTTGCAGCCCAAAGGGGAGAACGGCTGTCTCGACTCGTTCAATTATTTTTCGCCGAAACGGATGACGACGCCGAACGAGATTCTGCCTTTGTTTTGGGTTTCGCCGAAAAACTTCGTTCGCACGTAATCGGCTTGAAAAGCGCGAATGGCTACGTTCTTGTTTACGCGCACGTCAAGCCCGCCTCCAAATGCCATACTAAAGCTTTTATCGTTAAACAGAAATGTTTGTCCAGCCTCCGTAGCGTTCGTATCAATGAAAGCCATACCAAATAAAGCTCTGGCGAACGGTGTCACTCTTTTGTTTTTGCGGATTGAAAACTGCGGTCCAACCAAAGCCGAGTGCGTGCGGATTTTTTCCCTGAAATTCGCTTCTCTGGTGTTTGTGTATTGACCGCTGAAATCTCCGACAATCCCAAACCATTTATTCGCGTTGACGGCAACTGAACCGTTCCAGCCGTGTGTATCGCTTCCGGCGTAAGAATAACCGCCGAACAATTCCGCGCGCGGAACTTCCGTCTCGTTTGTTTGCCCGAACGCGGGCAAACAAATTAATAAAGTAAGACAGACAGCGAAAAGAATCGCCTTTAATTGATTGAAATATGTTTTCATTTTTTTCTCCACGAGTTTGAAAGTAATTTTGACTTGCAAAGCGAAAGAGATTCTTTCGTTCTGCCCCTTCAGATTCGAGGAAAAACTTCGTGCCGTCGCCTTGTTTAATAGGTTTGGACGTGCGGATATACGTTTTCGGACTGTTTAACCCGGAAATTTTACCGATTTTCTTTAGGAAAAGTAATTTTCAATACCTTTCCGCGCCGTTTTGTGAATTCCTGAATTCGGATGGCGTCATGTTGACGTGCTTTTTGAAAACCGCGTTGAAAGATGATTTTGAGTTAAATCCGGATTCTTCGGCAAGAGCTAAAATTGAGTAATGTTTTTTTTTCGGATCGAGAAGAAGTTTTTTGACTTCTTCGATTCGATAAACGTTAATGAAATCCGAGAACGATTGCTTCAAGCGTTCGTTGATAATTTGCGAAAGATGTTGGGCGGGAATTGATAACTGACCCGCGAGTTCCTGCAAAGTCAGTTCGCCTTTAAGATACGGTTTTTCCGTTTCCATTAAATCAAGCAGTTTTTTTAGATACCGCTCCGACCTTTCCGGCGTGAGAGTTGATTTTTCATACTTCGGTGCAGGCGGCTGCAATGGCTGCGGCTCTTCGATTCCGATAACGACTTCCGGCTTAATCAAACAGATATAGCCGAGTCCGTAAACTGTAGCCGCGACGATTAGAGGAATCAGCAGATTCGTTTGCGCGGTGTGGTCGAGCGCATAGCGGAGAACACTCAAAATCAATATAACTATTGAAGCCGCAATCAAGAATCGTGTTTGAAGCAGCGCGTTTCTATTAATCGGTTTGCTTTTACCTTCCGGGTCGCGCCATAGCGCGGCGATTATCCAAATGGATAGAAATAAATAGATGAGAAAATGAACAATCACCAAAATTGAACGAACGTAATAATATTCGCCCATTCCCGTTTGCTGGAATTCAACTAATAAAACACGGTATTTATTTTCTGCACTCTGAAAGTAAAACGGCATCAAGTAAATAACGAAAACTCCGAAAGGAATAAAATGCAGAAAATCCTTTTTTGAAATCGCCGTCCGCTCGCTGACGATTGTCCTAATATAAAGGAAGAGCAATGGTCCTGCGAGGAAGGTGAACGGGTCATGTAACCGGCTCAAATGAGGAACAATCCAATCGTAATTCGTCGTACGAACCACCGCGCCGAGAACAAAAATCGAAACGACGAGAACCAGAGAGGCGAGCAGGCGATTAGCTGTATTATTGCCGCGTTTGACACTTATTAACGCAGATGCAAGAAGCAGCCCCTGCGCTACTCCGATAAGACTTAGAATTGCTAAAAAGCCGGATATTGTCACCATCTTAAAAACACAAGCAATAAAATATAGTTGCCATCGAATTCAACCTCGTTATAAATAATATAAGTTTTTTATGAAAGATTCCCGACCTTTTTTCGATATTTCCCGAAAAGTGCTAAATTACGATTTTATACGTCCACAACTAAGAATCAGGTCGAGTTTCTCACAATTTCCATTTTAGATTAGTTATAAACGAGCAGGCGGCAATTAGGTTTTCATACGTTTGAAAGATACCCTGCGTTTCAGAAAATAATTTGATTCAGGCGATGGCGGCACGAAAATCAATCAGGCAAGATACATTTACTTTAACGTCGGTTCGGGATAAGAAATGAGCGAAAACAGATACTTTCGATAAAATAAAGGTTGACCAAAACCAATTTTTAGAAAGGAGTTTTCGCTCGATGAATATTTTACCGTTGTTCTTTGAAACTGACGAGTTTTGCCGCTATTTTGAGTCACTCCGGAATCGACATTTGCTGGCTGAAAAGCGTAAAAAGCGGAATCGAGTCAGAAGTTTGGGGCTCCCGGAAGTGATGACCATTCTGGTGTTGTTTCATCAATCGGGTTATCGGAATCTGAAACGGTTTTATCTGGAATTTGTCTGTCAGTATTTACGCCCGGAGCTTCCTTCTTTAGTCAGCTGTCAGCGATTCGTTGAATTCGAGCGTGACGCGCTTGTTCCGCTGGCTGCTTATCTGCAAACGAGACGCGGCGCTTGTTCGGGCTGTTTTGCCGGCTCTTTTCTACATTTCGTAGACGCTTTCGCTGATTCCGACGCTGAATGCCGGCTCGCCGGCGGCGGCGGGGACGAAATCGGTCAGCGGCTGCCAGGGCGATTTGATTTTCAGTAACTGCCCGGCTGAACCGGCGTCTTCGGGCTTGGAAAATAGATAGCCCTGACCGAATTGACACCCGGTTTCGTCCAGCAGCTTGCGGTGTTCCTTTTTCTCGATTCCCTCGGCGATGACGGACTTGTCCAGCTTGATTGCCAGCGCCGTGATGGTCTCGACGATGCTCAGGCTTTCCCTGTCCTGCATCATCCGGCTGACGAACGAGCGGTCGATTTTTATCGTGTCGAAAGGAAAGCGGTGCAGATAGCTTAGCGAGTAATAGCCCGTGCCGAAATCGTCGATGGAAATCTGCACGCCGATGCCTTTGAGCTGTTTGAGCATCTCGATGGCGGCGATGGTGTTTTCCATCACGATGGTTTCGGTGATTTCCATTTTTAAAAAGTGCGGGTGCAGCTCGGTTTCAAATAAAATATCCTTGATTTCCTCGATTAAGGTCGCCTGCTTAAATTGTTTTCCCGAAAGATTGACGCTGATTGAAAGCTCGGGCAGATGATATTTTTTCTGCCATTCGACCGTCTGGCGGCACGATTCCCTGAGAATCGAAAAGCCTATCGGAACAATCAATCCCGTCTCCTCAGCCAGCGGTATAAAATCAGCCGGAGAAACCAGACCGCGCTCGGGGTGAACCCAGCGCGCGAGCGCCTCGAAACCGACGATTTTTCCGGTTTTTAAAGCGACGATGGGCTGAAAATACGGTTTAATCTCACCTTTTTCGAGCGCGCGCCGCAGCTCGTTTTCCAGCGTCAGCGCCTGGATCGCGCGCGTGTGCATCTGGCTGTCGAAGACTTCGTGCCGCGCCTTGCCGTTGGCTTTCGCCTTGTACATCGCCGTGTCGGCATCGCGCAGGATGTCTTCCGGGCGGTCGTAGCCCTGAATCGAAAGGGCGATGCCCATCGAGGCGGTGGATAAAAATTCGTGCCCGTCGAGCATAAACGGCTGTTTCAGCGAATTTTGAATGCGCTCGGCGACGTCGGTCGCATCGCCCGCCTCCGAGATGCCGTCCAGCAGAATCGCAAACTCGTCGCCGCCGAGCCGCGCGACCGTGTCGATTGTGCGCAGGCAGTTTTCCAGGCGGCGCGATAAATCTATCAGCAATTTATCGCCCATATCGTGACCGAGACTGTCGTTGACGATTTTAAAACGGTCGAGGTCGACGAAGATAACGGCGAATTTATAGCTCGACGTGCGCTTCGCGCGCTCGACCGCCATACTCAGACGATCGGAAAAAAGCGTACGGTTCGGCAAGCCGGTCAGCGCGTCGTGAAAAGCGGCGTGATGAATCAATTCCTCGGCTTTCTTGCGGTCGGAGATGTCCTGAATCTGGAAAATAACGTGGCGCGGTTTGCCGTCGGCGTCGCGAATCAGGGATGCGCTCTGCAAAACCCAGACGGTTTGTCCCGTTTTGTGGCAGTATCTTTTCTCCAGCTGGTAATTGGGAATTCTGCCTTCGAGCAGTTGATACAGATTAGCCAAATCGTTGCCCAAATCGCCCGGATGCGTAATCGCCTGAAAGCCGTTTTCGAGCAGCTCTTCTTCCGTATAACCGAGAATATTGCAGAGCGACTCGTTGACCTGAAGCCATTCGCCTTCAGGACTGATAAGCGCCATTCCGGCGGCGTGGTCGAAAGCGGTGCGAAAATACTCTTCGCTCTCCTTCAGGGCGCGGCTGATGCGCTCCTGCTCGGCGATGTGATGCGAAAGCTCCTCGACGTGTTTCTGCGCCAGCTCGGCTTGCTGGGCGACCGATTCGACTTGTTTCAGATAAGTCGTGTAAGTGAAATAAACGACGACGACAATCGGGACGACCGCCAGGAAAGCGTAAATACCGAAAACGCCGCTCAGCTTGCTGATGATTCCGGCAGCCGAAGCGCCCGCGAAATACGTGATTGACGTCCAGAGAAAATTCTCCTTCCACATCTGCCAGACGGATTTCTGCGCGCGCAGCGCAACGCCGACGGCGACCAGCCCCGAATTAAACACGTATTGCGTAAATCCCATCAGGCAGATGGCGATGACGAATTCCGAATTAAACTCGCGGTTCAGCAAATCCGGCAGCGAGCCGAAAAAGAAACGCAGCATCCAGACCGTGGCGAAAGTCGAAAGCGCGAAAACCGCGAGGTTAAAGAACATCGTCATCCACGTTTTCGACAATTTGTAGGAATTCGGAATCGCGTCGACGACCGCCAGCAGGATGCCGGAATCGCCGCCGAAAAGCAGGATGGAAAGGAAAATGAACGTGTCCGAAACCGAGATGTGCCCTTTGATGCCCGGTATCTTGACGACGATTCGCGAGGCGAACAGCAGCGTCGTCACCGCGAAGATGATGTAGCTGTAGCCTAATTCGGCGTAGTCGAGGTGAAATAAAGTGATGATTAAGGCTATCGCCCCCAGAACGACAATCGTCCAGCGATAAGGCGGCAGCAGATTATTCTGATTTTGCGCAGTTATATCTTTAGACATTTCGATTTTATTCGGGGAAGCTGTTGGTCGGGATGCTGAGGGCTGAGCGTCTTTTTCGGAAAGACAATCCCAACTCTTTTAGAGCAAGCGGCGTTCCGCCCGAAGGATTACGCGAAACTCAATAAAATCAGAGGTTAACGGAAAAACCGGAGTTGGTGTCAGGAAGCCGATTCGGGCTTGAATGACAAAAAACGTCATTCGGAACTAACAAAAATAGTTCCGAATGACGTTTTTTTTTACGGATGCCCTTATCTCGGCGTCGCGGCGGAAATGCCCGAGTAGAACGAATAACCGTAGGCATTGTATGCGCGAACACGGTAACGGTAAACGGTGTTGGACACCAAGCCCGCGTTGGAAAAGGTCTTGGCGTTCGCGCCGACGCGACCCACTTCGACAAAATTGGTGCAGGTCGAACCCGTGCAGCGCTCGATTATAAAGCCGGATTCGTTCGTCGCCGTCTCAGACCACGACAGATTAATCTGCGTTTTTGAAACCGCTTTGGCGAGCAAGCCGGTCGGCTCCGCGCTCGGGCTGTAGTCGGGTTCGGGCTGCATCGAAGCGGTGATGTCGCCGTAGAACAACGCCTTACTGGCTTGCGCCGCAACGGCGGTCGCCGTCACGCTGTCGCTCATCAAAACGCCGTCGCCCATCAAAACGCCGTCGCCCATTAAAACGCCGTCGCTGATAAGAACGCCGTCGCTCATCAGAACGCCGTCGCCCATCAGCACGCCGCAGCTTATAAACGGCACGCCGTCGCTCATCAAAACGCCGTTCCCGGTTAAAATATGGTCGCTTATCAGAACGCCGTCGCTCATCAAAACGCCGTCGCTGATAAGAACGCCGTTCGATTCCAGCGTTCCGTCGCCCATCAGGACGCCGAGCTTATAAATGCCCTGATATTGAGTTATCAGCTCGCTGCCCGTCGCGACCGAGTAATCCATAACGACGCCCTGTCCCCACGTAAAGGTCTGCCCGGAGATAGTGCTCTGCGGCGCGGGTGCGGCGGTCGTCAGCAGCGGAGAGCCGACGCTCGTGTAAGAGGTTAAATCC
>JALZHR010000050.1 GCA_030860665.1 Acidobacteriota bacterium | reverse complement strand
GGCTAAGGGCTAAAGGCGAAAGTAAAGCCAATTCCCGAACTTTCTCCTTTCTCCTTTAGCCTTGACACTTTAGAGAGCGCCCTTGCCGCACGCGCGGGCTTCCGCCTTGAAGAACTATCAACCAGCGTGAACGAAACGGAAACAAACGAAAACATTCTCAGCTTTACGGCTGGCGCGGCGGACGCCGGAAAGCGGCTCGACGCCTTTCTTGCCGGAAAAATCGAGAACTGGTCGCGCTCGCGGCTGCAAAGATTGATTGACGACGGCGATGCGCTGGTCAACGCGGAACAGGTGAAATCTTCCTACAAGGTTCGCGCCGGAGACGAAATCGAAATCGAGCTGACGGAATTGCCCGTCGCGCGCTTCGAGCCGGAAAATATTCCGCTCAATATCGTTTACGAGGACGAATCGCTCGCCGTCATCAATAAACCCGCCGGAATGGTCGTGCACCCGGGCGCGGGCGTGACGAGCGGGACGCTGGCGAACGCAATCGCTTATCGCTTTAATCTGGAGCGCGAAGCCTCGACGGCGAGCGGCGGCAATCAGCCGCCGGAAAATCGCGTCGGCATCGTGCATCGCCTCGACAAAGACACTTCGGGCTTGATTGTCGTGGCTAAAAATACGGAAACGCGCGATGCGCTGAGCGAGCAGTTTCGCAGCCGCGAGGTTTTCAAAAGCTATCTGGCGCTGGTTCACGGCGAAATCGAGGAAAACAGCGGAACGATTGACGCGCCGATTGCGCGCGAAAAGCATAATCGCACGAAAATGTCCGTTCGCGCTCACGGGCGAAACGCCCTTTCGCTGTGGAAAGCGCGCCGCCGATTTGAAAAATTCACCTTGCTGGCGGTCGAAATCAAAACCGGCAGGACGCACCAGATTCGCGTGCATCTGGCGTATATCAATCACCCGGTCGTCGGCGACGAGACTTACAACTCGGGACGCGACAAAACCGTCCGCGATTTGGAAATCCGCCAAGCCATCGCCAATTTGAACCGCTTTTTTCTGCACGCCGAAAAACTGTCCTTCACGCACCCGCAGACAAAGGAAAAAATGAATTTCACCGCGCCGCTCGCGCCGGAACTGAGCGCGTTTCTCGAAATTCTGGAAAAAGAAGAATAAAGAAAAAGGAAGAAGAAGAATAAAGAAAAAGGAAAGAGAAATTTCTCTTTCCTTTTTTCGTCTTCCCTCGTTCGTCGAATTTTTTATTTTACCGCGAGCAGGTCGTCGAATCCTTAAAGCAGTTAAACCGCTCGATGAAGAGAGCGTCGGCGTGAAAGCGCTCGCCGTCGGCTTGCTGCTGAACCGGGATTAAAAACGCGTCCGGCGCAATCGCGCCCGCGTCCGGCTTTTGGATGACTTTGCCGATGACGTAGGACGGGACGACGGACGGATTGTCGAGTCCTTTGATAATCTGCGTCACCAGACCTTTGCGCGTTAAATCCTGAATCTCCTCGACCGTTTTGATTATCGGCGTGCCGTCGAGCGACGCGCCGTTTCTCCGCGCCAGAATCTCAAGCTCTTTCCGCCCTTCGTCGGTATTGATGCGCTCGGTGTATTTCACTTCGACCTGAATGCTCAAGCCGAGCGGGTTTTTATCGAAATAGCTGTCTTTCAAGTCGATTACGCTCGCCTGTCGCTGGCGTTCGCGGACGAAATCGCTCGGGAAAACGTACATCGGGAAATATTCGGCGGCAGCCTGCGCGTCAGCGCCGCTCCGGTCGCTGCGAAAGCTGCTCTTGAAAAGCTCGCCGTAAAGATTCCAGTAAATAAGGTCGCCGTCCTGGCTGTAAGCCGGAAAAACTCCGGTGATGCGGACGCCGCGAAAGCGTTCGTCATTGGTCGAATCGAGCACCGAAAGATTGTCGCTGCCGCTGCGGCGATTGACGATTAAGCCCGGCTCGACGCCGTTCTCGTAATAATAGCGGCTGCTGAAATCGAACGGGCGAACTTCTTCAGCCAGTCCGTTCCAAGTCGTGTCTGAGTTAAGCGACTTCTGTCCGAAAACCGAAACAGAGCCGATGGTTAAAATGATCGCCCAGAAAACGAGCGCGAATTTTGTATTGAATGTATAAGTCCTTTTCATAGTTTATTTATAACCTTCCATTTTTCGTTTTTGGAGTTGCTCTCCGTTTAAACAGTCTTTCGGAAAACGGAAAAAGACAGGCGGCTGAAAATTTATTTTCCGGCTCGTTTGATTGACAGCCGTTCGGAAACTGTTTTAGAACTTGATAAACGCATTCGGCTTTGTTCCGCAAAAATCCTTTATGAAAAAATCAATTTTCGTCTTTCTGTCGTGTCTCGCTTTTTGCTTTCCGGCTTTCACGCAGGCGAGCGGCGACCTTCAGGAGCAGCAGAATTTCGCGCGCTACGTCAACCCGTTCGTCGGCACGGGCGGGCACGGTCACACGTTTCCGGGCGCGACCGTTCCGTTCGGCTTCGTCCAGCTTTCGCCCGACACGCGCGAGGACAACTGGGACGGCAGCAGCGGCTATCATTACTCGGACAACCAGATTTACGGTTTTTCGCACACGCACCTGAGCGGCACGGGCATTCCCGATTACTGCGACATCCTCTTCGCGCCGACCGTCGGCGAGCCGGAATTTTTCGCCCGGAAAGGCGATTTGAGCGAGAACGGCTACGCCTCCGTCTTTTCGCACCAGAACGAAAAAGCCGAAGCCGGTTATTATTCGGTCAGGCTGGACGAGGGCAATATTCTGGCGGAGATGACCGCGACGACGCGCGTCGGGTTTCATCGCTACACTTTTCCGACAAACAGCGGCGGCGAGGCGAATGTGATTCTGGATTTGAAACACCGCGATAAAGTTCTCGATTCGGAATTGAGAATCACGGGCGCGAACCGGATTGAAGGCTTTCGCCGCTCAAGCTCGTGGGCGAAAGACCAGCTCGTCTATTTTGTCGCCGAGTTTTCCGAGCCTTTCAACGATTACGGCGTCGTGCCTGACGAAGCGGGCGCGCCCGAAAAGCTCGACAAAACGAGAGGTAAAAACATCAAGGCTTTTTTCCGTTTCGCGGCGCGCAAGCCGCTACTGGTCAAAGTCTCGCTTTCGCCCGTCGGCATCAGCGGCGCGCGGCGCAATCTTTCGACCGAGATTCCGCACTGGGATTTTGAAAAAACGCGGCGCGACGCCGGAGACGCCTGGAATAAAGAACTCTCGAAAATCGAGGTTTCCGGCGGGAACGACGCGCAGTTGACGAATTTCTACACCGCGCTTTATCACACGATGATTGCGCCGAACGTTTTTCAGGACACGGACAAAAGCTACATCGGTCTGGACAGGCAGGTTCATTCGGCGCGGGATTTTACCAACTACACGATTTTCTCGCTCTGGGACACGTTTCGCGCCGCACACCCGCTTTACACGATTATCGACCGCAAACGCACCGCCGATTTCATCAACACTTTTCTGAAACAATACGAGCAGGGCGGGCGGCTTCCCGTCTGGGAGCTGGCGGCAAACGAAACCGACACGATGATCGGCTATCACGCCGTTTCGGTCATTGCCGACGCGATGGCGAAAGGCATCGAAGGTTTCGATTACGAGAAAGCGTTTGAAGCCGCGAAACATTCGGCGGAGCTGAATCATTTCGGCTTGGAAGCGTATAAAAAACGCGGCTATATCTCGATGGAAGACGAGCAGGAATCGGTCTCGAAAACGCTCGAATACGCCTATGACGACTTCTGCATCGCGCAGATGGCAAAGATTTTATCGGCAAAACTGGAAAAGGATTTGAAAAAAGCGTCGACGAGCTGGCTGGAAAAGGAGCTGGACGCGAAGAAAGCCGATTACGAAAAATACTTAGCCCGCGCCCGCTCGTTTGAAAATCTTTTCGACCCGCAAACCGGCTTTATGCGCCCGAAACAAAACGGCGGTTTCGTCAAGCCGTTTGCGCCGAACGAGGTGACGTTTCATTTCACCGAGGGCAACAGCTGGCAGTATTCCTTTTTCGTGCCGCACGACGTTTCGCGCTTAATCGCGCTCTACGGCGGCAGAAAGAATTTTGCGAAAAAGCTGGACGAGCTTTTCACCGCCGAATCGAAGCTCGCCGGTCGCGAGCAGCCCGACATAACCGGCTTAATCGGGCAATACGCGCACGGCAACGAGCCTTCGCACCACATCGCGTATCTTTATAATTACGCCGCCGAGCCGTGGAAAACGCAGAGATACGTGCGGAAAATTCTGGACGAGTTTTATAAGCCGACGCCCGACGGGCTAATCGGCAACGAGGACTGCGGGCAGATGTCGGCGTGGTATGTGCTGAGCGCGACCGGCTTCTATCCGGTCGCGCCGGGCAGCGAGTTTTACGATTTCGGCACGCCGCTTTTCAGGGAAATAAAATACAATCTGGAAAACGGCAAAACCTTCGTCGTCCGCGCGCCGAACGTTTCGGACAAAAACATCTACATCAAATCCGTCCGCCTCAACGGCAAGCCGTATCATCACACCGCCCTCGCGCACAAAGATATTGCCGACGGCGGCGTTCTCGAATTCGAGATGTCGCCCGTTCCAATCAAAACCGCGTTCCGCACGTTTTCAAAATCGGCTGTGCCCGCTAATCCGATTGCCGCCGTGCCCTTGATTGAAGGCGCGGAAAAAGTTTTCCGGCAGCAGAATACGGTCACTTTAAAAACGACGACGCCCGCCGCGCGGATTTTCTACACGCTCGACGGCAGCGACCCGTCGGCGGCTTCAGCCTTGTATAAAAAGCCGCTGGCGATTGAAAAAACCACCGTCGTCAAAGCCGTCACGATTCTGTCGAACGGCAAAAAATCTCCGGCTGCCGAGGCGAAATTTTATAAAAAACCGAACGAATGGACGGTTAAATTATTTTCAAAATACAACCGCCAATATACGGGCGGCGGCGATGAAGGCTTGATTGACGGCATTCGCGGCACGACGAATTTCGCTTCGGGCGAATGGCAGGGCTATCAGGCGCAGGATTTCGTCGCCGTGATTGATTTGCAGAAAGAAACGGAAATCCGACGCCTGGGCGGCGGATTTTTGCAGGTCGCGCGAAGCTGGATTTGGATGCCGACGCGCGTCGAGTTTGAAGTCTCGAGCGATAACGCGAGCTTTACGAAAGTCGCCGACATCAAAACGGACGTCTCGCCCGAAGATATGGAGCACAGAATCCGCGATTACAAAACGGAAATCGCGCCCGGCGTCAAAGCGCGATACGTCCGCGTCAAAGCCTACAATCTCGGCAAAATCCCTGCTTGGCATCCGGGCGCGGGCTTTGACGCTTTTATCTTTGTGGACGAGATTTTTATCGAATAACGACTGACGGGAGCAGCAGTTCCGGCGCGTTAAATTTAAGCCGATTTTTCAAAAGGCGGAAATGTAAACCCCGAAATGGCGGGCAATTTCCGCCTCTCACGCTTTATGTTAAACTTCTCAAAAATTCTCTTCCAAAAGGTTTCAATTATGAAAAAGAATCTACTTTTACTTTTTGTTTTATTCGTTTTTCCCGTCTTCGCTGCGGCGCAGACGCCGAGAATCGAGAACGACCCGCGCAATCAAATATCGAATGCGCGAGAGATTAGCTCAATTCCCCAGAAACTCGCCGAAATCGACGCCTACGCGCAAAAAGTGCAGGCGGAGTGGAACGTTCCGGGAATGGCGATTGCGATTGTCAAGGACGATAAAGTCATATTCGCCAAAGGTTACGGCGTGCGCGAGAGGGGCAAGCCGGACAGGAGAGTCGACGAAAACACGCTGTTCGCCATCGCCTCGAACACGAAGGCGTTTACCACCGCCGCGCTGGCGATTCTGATTGACGAGGGCAAGCTGAAATGGGACGACAAGGTTTCGCAATACTTGCCCGAATTCGAGATGTACGACCCGTATGTGACGCGCGAGTTGACCGTCCGCGATTTGGTCTCGCACCGCAGCGGGCTGGACACTTTCAGCGGCGACCTGCTCTGGTATGAGACGACTTACACGGCGGACGAAGTTTTGCGCCGCGTGCGCTTCTTAAAACCCGTGTCGAGCTTTCGCAGCCGCTACGGTTATCAGAATCTGATGTTTACGGCGGCGGGCGAAATCGTCGAAAGAGTTTCGGGTAAATCTTGGAGCGAGTTCGTGCAGGAAAGAATTTTAAAGCCGCTCGAAATGAAGCGCACGAAGACCAGCGTCCGCGAGCTGAAAGACAATTACGCGATGCCGCACAACGAATCCGGCGGCAACGGCTTGCGCGTTCTGCATCTCGGAAACGTGGACGCCGCCGCTGCCGCCGCCGGTCTGGAATCGAGCGTCCGAGACCTTTCCAACTGGCTGCGCCTGCAACTCGGGCGCGGCACGTTTGAAGGCAAACAGATTTTCAAGCGCGAGCGTTCAGCCGAGATGTGGTCGGCTGTAACGCCGCTCGGCGTGAATCCTTTTCCGCCGCAGGACGCGCCGACAAAGCTGTTTTCGGCGGTCGGGCTGGGCTGGTTTCTGAACGATTATCGCGGCAGAAAAATGGTCTCGCACACGGGCGGGCTGGACGGAATGCTTTCGCAGACGGCGATGCTGCCCGAAGAAAATCTCGGTCTGGTCGTGCTGACAAACAGCGAAGCTCCGGCTTATTCGATAATGGTGAACAAGATTCTGGACGTTTTTCTCGACGTTGCGCCGAAACGCGACTGGAGCGCCGAGCGCCTCGAAAGATACAAACAAACCAAGACGCGCGAAGCCGAAGAAGACAGAAAACTGGTCGAGGCGCGCGCGAAAAACACCAATCCGTCGCTGGCGCTGGCGAATTACGCCGGAAAATACAGCGGCGAATTATACGGCGACGCGACCGTGACGCAGGAAAACGGCAAGCTCGTCCTGCGCCTCGTGCCCGCGCCGAATTTCGTGGCGGATTTGGAACACTGGCACTACGACACGTTTTTAATCCGCTGGCGTCCGACCGTCGCCTACAATTTCCCGCGCGGCTTCGTCACCTTTACGATTGACAAAACCGGCAAGCCGGACGAGCTGAAAATCGACCAGCCCAATAACGATTTCTGGTTCTACGAGCTGCAATTCAAGCGAACAAATAAATAAATTGAAAAAAAGGAAAAGCGGCTTGAGAATGTTCGAGCCGCTTTTCCTTTTTTTCAGGCTTTATAGTCTTTGGTGACTGCCGTTCGCAAACGGAATCGCGAACCGCCAAGCCGCCTAAACGTGCTGGTCGAACAAAATCGTATTTCCGTCCGGGTCGGCAATCATAAAGCTAGCCGGTCCGGTTGAGCTGTCGTCCGCTTCCAAAATAAATTCCACGCCGTCGTCTTTGAGCTGTCGCTGCAATTGTCGAATGTCCGTGAATTCCGCGAGCGGCTGAGCGTCGTTGCTCCAGCCCGGATTGAACGTCAGAATGTTCTTGTCGAACATCCCCTGAAACAGACCGATATTGCGGTCGCCGTTCTTCATTATCAGCCAATTTTGCGATTGGTCGCCCGCGAAAACCGTAAAACCGAGTTTCTGGTAAAAGAGTTTCGACGCCTCGATATCCTTTACAGCCAAGCTGACGGAGAAAGCTCCGAGTTCCATATTTTTGCTCCTTTTAGCACGAGTTATTTTACAAACTGAAATTGTAATGGAAGCAAAACTATCACAAATCATTCCCAAGCGCAACATTTTGTTGCATACGTGAAACAAAATTCGGAGATAAACCGGGCGATTTTAAGACATCCTGATTTTCCTGCCGGACAGAAGGTAAGCGTCTAAAGGAGTTGCGTCGTAAAGCGTTATTTTGTAATTTTCCGTTATACCGGCAATTTGGGCGAAGTGTGCGTATTCGTCGCGTTCTTCGGTAAGCTGCCAACCCTGTTTCGCGAACCATTCCCGGTAGAAGGTCTTGACCTGATTCCATTCGGCATTAGAAGCGTAGGAGTAATAAAGGCTTTCGACTGAAGCGTCGAAATCCATCCCTTTGAGCGAAAAGTCTTCGTATAAGGGAATAACTTCGGTGCAGAGACGATTTATTTCGGCGTAAACCGGCGAGGCTTTAATAATCGACTCTGCGTTTTGTTTCGACTCCTCTGCGGAAATCCCGATTGCCTGCTTCATCTCATCCAAAGCGTTTTCAAGCTCGCCGAGTAGTGTTTTCTTTCTTTTTTTGATTATTTCAGATTTATATTTGGATTCTCTCCTCATAAAGAGCCGGATGTATCCGTCGTTTGCGGGACGACTAATAATAATTGAATTTAGGCTTTGCACCAAAAGTATCTAAAATGCAGAAGCCCGCGCGTAAGCAAGGGCGCAGAATTGCTAAGCTTGATGCGCCCTTGCTTACGCGCGGGCTTCTGCCTCACATTGCTTTGCACCAAAACCGCTTAAGATTTCAGACTTTTGGTGCAAAGCCTTGAATTTACCATTAGTTACGCCAGCCCGAAACAGCAGGACGCTGCTGTTTCCGCTTTATTTCTCTAGAGACCTTCGGGAAAAGTTTCGGGCGCGTCATCGTGTCGCCAGCTCGGAACTCTGTCGAGCGGTTCGAGCGCGCGCGTCCGGTCGAAGTGAATCACGCCGTCGAACTGCTCGGACAGGCTCGCCTCGAAATAATGACTGATGCGCTCGGTTTCCGGTCGGTAAATGACGCCGATTGCCCTTTCCAGCATCGGTCGGCGCAGAATTTCTTTGATTTCGGCGTCGTCGCGCAGGTTCAGAAAGAAATTCGGGATTCCGACTTGATGCAGAAGACGCTCGTAGCTGTTATTTAAGCCCTGCCGGACGCGTTTCAACTGCGCCGGGTCGTCCCAGTCCGTCGCCGCCGTGACCGTTCCTTCAAACGTCGTAAAACCTATTAGACGAACGTCGTCCGTTCCGTAATTCTCGCGCACTAATTGCCCGACGTTCCACTCGCCGCGCCCGCGGCTCATATCGGTGGCGCGCGCGTCGCCCAGATGCGAGTTGTGCGCCCAGACGACGATTTTCGCGCTTTGTCCCTGATTTTCCAGATGCTCAGCCAGCGCAATCAGGGTTTCCGTCATATGACGGTCGCGCAGATTCCAGCTTGAAACGCGCCCGCGAAACATCTGGCGATAATATTCCTCGGCGTTTTTCACCAGCCGCGCGTTCTGCTCGGCGAAAAAATACTCGTCGCGGGCGACGAAGCCGTCGCGGTTCGCGTATTCGGCGGCGCGGCGCTGCAATTCGACCAGCTGATTTATCGCTTCGTCCTCGCACGACTGCGACAAATCGAAGCTCGCCGCGTAGCCGTAATGCTGCGCGTCCTCGCCGTAATGATCGAAGCACGCGTAACGGTAGCGCGCCCGCTTCGCCGCTTCCCGATCGATTTTTTCGAGGTACTTTAAAACCGCTTCCATCGAAGAATGCAGGCTGTACAGATCGATGC
>JALZHR010000033.1 GCA_030860665.1 Acidobacteriota bacterium | reverse complement strand
CTCTAAAGTGTCAAGGCTAAAGGCGAAAGGCGAAAGTCTGGAAATTGGCTTTACTTTCTCCTTTCTCCTTTATCCTTTCGCCTTTTGAGTGCGCCCTTGCTAACGTGCGGGCTTCCGCCTTTTTATGCAAAGCCTTCCAGACGTTTGATTCATACTGCGGCTGTTTGACGCGCGTTTAATTCATCCTGTAATAAACGGGCAATTATTTTTCGGCTTTTCTTCGCTTCAAAAATTTCTCCGCCGCGAAATTTATCTTTTCGGCGGGCGAGATTGACGCGCCCGTTTTCTGAATCGAATGCACGCGCCATTTTTCGCTGCGTTCCGGAAAATCGGTGCGAAAATGCCCGCCGCGCGATTCTTCGCGCCACAGAGCGGCGGTTGCGACCAGCATCGCCAGCGTGACGAAGTTGCGCGAGGAAACGCTCAGATTCGCCTGCGAAATCTGCCTGAATTCGCTCAAAGCCCTTTCGAGCGAATCGCTGTCGCGCAAAATCCCGACTCTTTCCCACATCACTCGCTTGACGCGTTTGCGCACCGCCGTCGAGATTTCTATCGAGTGCTGAGTGCTGAGTGCTGAGTGCTGAGCTGCGGATTTTGCATTTTGCATTTTGCATTTTGCATTATCGAAAAGCGCCGCTTCGCCCGCCCGCGCGCCGAAAACCAAGCCTTCCAGCAGCGAATTGGAAGCGAGACGGTTCGCGCCGTGAACGCCCGTGCAGGAAACTTCGCCCGCCGCGTAAAGCCCGGCGACCGTCGTCCTGCCGTGCAAATCCGTCCGCACGCCGCCCATACAATAATGCGAGGCGGGCGAAACGGGCAATAAATCCCGCGCGATGTTCAAGCCGTAAAAACCGCAGGTTTCGTAAATTTTCGGAAAGCGGCTTTTCAGAAAATTTTCGCCCAGCGCCGTCATATCGAGAAAAACCGCGCGCGTTCCCGTCCGGCGCATTTCCGCGACAATCGAGCGCGAAACGATGTCGCGCGGCGCTAATTCCAGTCTTTCATCGTAGCGCGACATAAAACGCTCGCCGTAACGGTTGCGCAAAATTCCGCCTTCGCCGCGCATCGCCTCGCTCAACAGAAATCGCGGCGCGTTTTCCAGATTCAGAGCCGTCGGGTGAAACTGCACGAATTCCATATCGGCAATCTCCGCGCCCGCGAAATACGCCATCGCCATCCCGTCGCCCGTCGCCACCGGCGGATTCGTCGTGTGCAGGTAAAGCTGACCCGCGCCGCCCGTACACAGAATGACCGCTTTTGCGTAAAGCTCGCGCGGCGCGCGCAAAATCGGGTCGAGAAACCGCACGCCGGCGCATCTGCCGTCAGCTTCGGAAACAATCAGGCTTTCCGTGTTGGCAAACGGCATCAGGATAATCGTTTTTTCCTGCGCGGCGCGCGCAATCAGGGCGCGGACGATTTCCTTTCCGGTCGAATCGCCGTGCGCGTGCAGAATCCGGCGGCGCGAGTGAGCCGCTTCCTGCGTGAAAATCAGATTTCCGCCTTCGCGGTCGAACTGCGTTCCCCATTCGATTAGCTGCCTGATATACTTCGTGCCTTCGCCGACGAGCGCGGCGACCGCCTGCTCGTCGCACAATCCCGCGCCCGCGACCAGCGTGTCTTCCTCGTGAAGCTCGGCGTTATCGTCGTCCGACAAAACGACCGCGACGCCGCCCTGCGCGTATTCGGTGTTCGATTCGCTGGTTTTATCTTTGGTTAGAACCGTCACGCGCGCGCCGCTTTTCGCCAGCTCAATCGCCGCCCGAAGCCCCGCGACGCCGCTGCCGATGACGATAAAATCGGTTTCCAGGGACATATTTTGAAATTGTGACGTTTGACTCTGAAAATTTCAAATACAGTGGTATCGTAATTGCTCGGAAACGACGTATGAACGCTGCCGCGCGCGAAAACCGGATTTTAAGCCGCGAAAATTTGCAGGAAGCCAAAAGATATTTGCCGAATGCAAATGAGGCGGAGCAAAAAGCCTTTGCCGAAAGACAATTCCGCGCCCGGCGGCGGCTGGCTTCGCTCGGAAAATTCTACGCCGAAAACGATTGCCGCGTGACGCGGCTGCATCTGCTGGCGGCTTCGGCGATTGTGCTCGGCAGATTTTGCGGCGTCTCGAAGGTTTTCGACGAAATCGGCGAGTCCTTAATG
>JALZHR010000023.1 GCA_030860665.1 Acidobacteriota bacterium | reverse complement strand
CAACTGGTATATTTTAGGCTCGCAGAGCGGAGGCTTTACAGCCGCACAATTCGGTCTGGCTGATGATTTGCCCGTCCCGGCGGCTTTCCTGCCCTGACGGAGATTCAAAACTTTTCGTTCAGAGATGCGCCGTTGGCAGAGGCGCATCTCCGAACGAGCGAAATTAAGCTCTGAAACAATCTCTGAAATTGCTCGCGCCGCATTTTCCGGCGCGAGCGACTCTTATTCCATTGACAAACTTCCCGTCTGCCATTTTAATTTGATTGCTCCACTTTATTTCCCGTGGTAACTTTCTGAAGGTCAGAGTGAATAAAAATGCCTGAAAACATCATTGCCGCCGCTGCCGCTGCTGCTGCCGTCGCGCGTCGTCGTAAATTTTTCGTTACCGGTTTGCTTTGCTTATTAATCGCCGGTCTTTTTGCCGCCCGGCAATCTTTCGTTTCGTCGGCGCAGATTGAAATTGAAATTAGTCCCGAAGCGGTTCGCTTCAGCGAAAACTTCGACGGCTCGCCCGCGCCGCAGCTTCCGGCAGGCTGGACGGTCGCCTCGACCGGAACGGGCGCGGGTTTTGTCGTTACGGGCAATATGCCCGACACGCCGCCGAACGCGGCTTTTACCGCCAGCCCGCCGACCACGAGCGGAACCGATTTAACCTCGCCGTCGATTTACGTTTCGGGCGTCAACACGGTTTTGAACTTCCGTCATAAATTCGCGATGGAAAACACGTGGGACGGCGGCGTTTTGGAAATCAGCGTCAACGGCGGCGCGTTTCAGGACATCGTTGCGGCTGGCGGCTCGTTCATCAGCGGCGGCTACAACGGCGGTCTGAACGAATCGACCAATCCGCTTTCAAACCGCGCGGCGTGGACGGGCGCGACGCCCGGCAGCTATATCACGACTTCCGTACAGCTTCCCGAATCGGCTTTTCGCCAGTTCGTGCGGTTTAAATGGCGTTTCGGCTCAAACGAGAGCTTCGGCAACGACGGCTGGTGGATCGATACGATTACGCTGGAGACGATTTCGACCGGCGCGAACGCGGCGGCGATTGCCATTCCGGCTTCGGGAACGGCTGCGCCGTATCCGAGCGAGATTCAGATTTCGGGAATGACCGGTTTTATCACGGGCATCATCGTCGACCTTGGCAATTTTTCGCATACCGCGCCGGATGACGTGGACGTACTGCTGGTTTCGCCGAGCGGTCGCAGCCTGGTTCTGATGTCGGACGTCGGCGGAAATAACGCGGCAAGCGGCGTCAGTATTACCTTTGACGATTCAGCCCCGACGAACCTGCCCGACAACGCGCCGCTCGCTTCCGACAGCTACAAACCGACGAATTACGAGCCGAACGACGCGTTTCCCGCGCCCGCAATCGCGCCGAACATCAACACGTTAAGCGGTTTTGTCGGCAGCAATCCGAACGGCGCGTGGAAGCTCTACGTCGTGGACGATACCGGCGCAAACGCGGGCAGTTTCGCGGGCGGCTGGAGCATCACGCTGCAAAGCTCGACCGCGGCTTGCCCCTACGATATTTCTTCGAGCGGGCAGGGTTTTCCGGCAACGGGCGGCAGCGGCAGCTTTCAGATAAGCATTCCGTCCGGCTGCTCGTGGACGGCGACTTCCGATTCGAGCTTTATCAACATTACCAACGGCGCGGGCATCGGCAGCGGCACGATTAATTTCACCGTCGCGCAGAACACCGGCGGCGGGCGAACCGGCTCAATCACCGTCTCGAACGGGCTGGTGACGCGGACGTTTCTAATCCAGCAGACATCGGGCTGCCCGACTTCCGTGACGCCGAATGCTTTGAATTTTCCCGCCAGCGGCTCAATCGCGGCTGTCGGCGTCAATGCCGCGCAGAATTGCACGTGGAGCGCGACGACCACCGCCAACTGGATTTTAATTCAGCAAAAACCGCAGCCCGGAAGCGGAACGATTATCGTAACCGCTTCGTCCAACCCGAACCCGCAGCCGCGCACGGCGATTATCATCATCGGCGTGCAGACCGTGACCGTCAATCAAGCCGGAACGGCGACACCGTCCAAACGCTTCGACTTCGACGGCGATAACAAAGCCGACATTTCGGTTTTCCGCCAGGGAAACTGGTATCTCCAGCGAAGCGCCGTCGGATTTGCCGCCGTGCAGTTCGGTCTGTCGAGCGACCGAATCGCGCCCGCCGATTACGACGGCGACCGCAGAGAGGACATCGCGGTTTTCCGCGGCGGCGACTGGTATATCCTGCAAAGCTCGAACAATACGTTCCGGGCGCAGCGCTGGGGCGCGCCGAACACCGACACGCCCGTTCCGGCTGATTTCGACGGCGACGGCAAAGCGGATTTAGCCGTTTTTCGCACCGGTTCGGAAGCGTCTTCGCCGACTCATTTCTTTATTCTGCGGAGCGCTTCAAATACCGAGCAGGTGCGGCAATTCGGGACGACCGGAACTGACCGCGCGCTGCCCGCGGATTACGACGGCGACAATAAAGCCGACCTCGCCGTTTATCGAGAGGCGGGCGGCGTCTGGTATATCCTGCAAAGTCTGGACAATAATCTGCGCGCCGTGCAGTTCGGTCTCGGCAATTTTCAAGACCAGCCCGTGCCGCGCGATTACGACGGCGACGGGAAAACGGACGTCGCCGTTTATCGAAAATCGAACGGCACTTGGTATCTGCTGCAATCGAGCGCGGGATTTACGGGCGTTCAATTCGGCATCTCGACCGACATTCCCGTTGCGGCGGATTACGACGGCGACAATAAAGCGGACGTCGCCGTTTATCGCGACGGCACGTGGTATCTGCTCCGCTCGCAGTTCGGTTTCGGCGCCTTCCGATTCGGTCTGGCGGGCGACACGCCGATTCCGTCCGCACCGTAAAGAACTGATAACTGATAACTGATAACTGATAGTGAAAGCGAAATAACCGATAGTTATTTTAATTCCCAATTATCAGTTATCATTTTTATTTATCAGCTATTAACTATCAGTTATCAGTTATCAGTTAATATGGGTTACAGCATCAGGAAAGCGAATCTGGAAGACCGCGCGGCGATTGAGCGGCTGATTGCCGAGTCGGCGCGCGGTCTGAGTCGCGATAAGTATTCGGAGCGGCAAATCGAGGCGGCAATCGACAGCGTTTTCGGCGTCGATACGGATTTGATTCTGGACGGCACTTATTTTGTCGTCGAAGCGAATGAAGCAGGCGGCGGCGCGATAATCGGGTGCGGCGGCTGGAGCAGGCGAAAAACGCTTTTCGGCGGCGACCGTTTTGCCGCGCGCGATTCCGCCGAGCTCGACCCGCAGACGGAAGCGGCGCGGATTCGGGCGTTTTTCGTTCATCCCGCTTATGCAAGAAGAGGAATTGCGCGGGCGCTTTTGACGGCGTGCGAAAGCGCGGCGCGCGACTATGGTTTCCGCTCGCTCGAGCTGATGGCGACTCTGCCCGGCATAAAGTTTTACGAGGCGCACGGTTATCGCGGCGGCGAGCACGTCGAATACGAAACCGCCGCAGGCGTGAAGATAGAATTTCTGCCGATGAGAAAAGAGACGTAATTCAATGCAAAACTAAAAATGCAAAATGCAAAATATCAGGAAGAAAGAGTCGGAATTAAATTAATCCTTCCATTTTGCATTTTGCATTTTGCATTTTGCATTAATAAACGCAAAGCGTTTATTTAACGCCCGCCGCGGCGTCTGACGCCCATCAGCCGGGCGGGAAAGGTCGCAAAGTTTTCAATCTCGACCTGGTTGGCGTCGCTGCCCGAACGCGTCCAGCGGATTCGGGCGGCGGCGATATAAGTTCCCTCGCCTCTGCCGGTGCGCTCGTCAATCGACAGCTCGATGACGCCGAACGGGTAATCGAGCGAGCGATAACCGCCGCGCACTTCGGCAAACTGCGTCCAGCGTTCAAAGACGATAAAGAGCCGGCGCTGCCCGCCCTCGACGCTTTCGCGGACGACGTTCAGTCGGCGTCCGAGCTGCGTGCCGACGCTGAAGTAGCCTAAGTCCTCGTCGTTGATTTCACTGAGCAGGCTGCTCTGCCCGCGATTTTGCAGAATGCCGAGAAATCTGACGGCGTCCTCGTCCGTCGTCTCGCCCGTAATGCTCAGCGTAAACGGGCGCGTAACGGTTCTGGTATTCAATCCCGTTCCGTAGTAAAGAACCGTGCCCGTGTAAGTTTCGCGCGCCGCGTTACCGCCGCCTCCTCGTCGCTGCCCGTAGGCTTGCGGTGCGAAAATCAGCGAGAAGTAAACCAGAAACAGCGTCGCAAAAAAGACATAGAATTTTTTCATACTTATAATCCCCTTGTTCGTTAAAATATGTATTATGATTTTGTATCACACCGAAAGGTTGTTTTTTTGTTCGTTGTCGCACATTAGGAAATAATAACCGGTTATGTCGAACCCGCAGCAGACGGAAATGATTAAATACGCGGCGTTTCTGCGCGGCATCAACGTCGGCGGGCATCATCTCGTTAAAATGGAAGATTTGCGCCGGGTTTTCGAGGCGATGAACTTCACCGCCGTGAAAACATACATTCAGAGCGGAAACGTGATTTTCCGGGCGGCGGCTGAGGAAACAAGCGCGGGCGAGCTGGAGGAAAAAATCGAGCGCGAGCTTCGCGAGGCTTTCGGCTTTGAAGTCCGGGCGATGCTGCGCACGCTCGACGAGCTTGAGGAAATCGTCGCGCGCAATCCCTTCAAAGAGCCGGAAGCGGGCGCGAAAGCTTACATTTCTTTCCTGTCCGCCGCGCCCGACGCCGGGGCGAAAGAATCGCTCGAGTCGCTGTCGAATGATTTCGAGGTTTTCCGTTTCGGCGGAGTGCGCGAGCTGTATAGCCTGCTGCGACCGGGCAAGCCGGGAAAAGAATTGTTTTCCAACAACTTTATCGAAAAGCGTCTGAAAGTAGCCGCGACGACGCGCAACCCGAACACCGTCAATAAAGTTCTGCTCTTAAAATGAAAGGCTTAAAAAAATACGCGCACGCCGACCGCGCCGAAGTGGTTGCGGAAATCGTGCCGCTCGTTCGCCGGAAATTCGGCGGAAACCTTATCGCTCTGGCGGCGCAGGGTTCTTTCGCGCGCGGCGACGACGCGGCTTATTCAGATTTGGAGCTTATCGCCTTCGTCAGAGAGATGCCGGGCGAAAATAAGGATTGGGAAGGAATCGGGAAAATCCGCGACGGCTTGCTGGTCGAGCTTATCTGGACGACGCGCGAGGCTTATCTGCGGCAGACGCGGGAAGTGACCAAAGACTGGTTTCTCGCCGGTTCAGACCGCCTTCTGCCGATTATCAACGAGGAATTTATCCGTGAGCTGAGCGATTACCGCGTCGAAAACCTCGACGAAAAGTGTCTCGTCCAGGCAAAGCTGCACTGGCACGAAGTGCAGGAAGCGACCTCGAAAACTCTGAACGCCGCAGCCGCCCGCGACCGCGAAGCCGTGCCTCTGCTGTTTTCGGATATGCTGATTCATATGCTGATTTTGCTTTCGTTTCTGAATCGCAAGCCGTTTACGACCTTCGCCCGCTTTATCGCCGAGGCGCGGCATTTCGAGACGAAACCGCCGGAATTTGAAAAGCTGCTCGACATTATGACGGCGGGCGATTTCGTGAATTTCCCGCATCTGGAACAAACAATCGAGCGGGTTTTCACGCAGTTTGAAGCGATTTTTGAAAGCCTCGGCGTCGAACTTTACGACGCCGACATCGACCCGGACAACTAAAAAACCATGAAAAACGCTGAAGAATACGCCGACATCATCATCCGCGACGAGCGCGAGAAAATAATCTCGGAGACGCCGACCGTCTACCGCGACGATAAAATCGAGCGAATCTACGAATTCGAGGACGGCGCGGTCGTCCGCTACGAATGGCAGGACGCGCCGCGCGACGAGCCGTATAACCACAAGTTCACGCTGGTAAAACCGCCGCACCCGAACCCGCGCGGCTTTCAGCCCGGCGTGGTGAAGGTTATAAATTATTAAAATCTGCGGATAAAGCTGGTGGTTTTTTAGATTACCGCGTCGAAAAATGGAAACTGTCTGGCGACGCGGTTCTTTTTCCGGTAAAGCCGAATCAAACTTGCCGCTCCGCTTCGGCGTGCGGTCGCGTTTTCCTGCGCACTTTTTTACTGCGGGAATTTCCAGTAACGCCGGGCGACGACGCCGATAAACGTCGAGGCGAGCGCGGCGCTGAAGCCTATCCAGCTGATGGTGTTGCTGACGACTTTAAACCACGACAGGACAATCAATGCAGTGCCCGCCCACCACAAAATCCAGAGAGCGCGGTTAAGCGCTAAAACCCGCGCGGCTGCGGCGGCGGCTTCCGCGGTGCGAACCGTTTCTTCGGCGTGTTTATTTTCAAAATTTTCTTCGTTCATAATAATCCAATCAGACGGCGGTTACGCTGATATTTTCTCTTTCCTTGAATTCGTCCAGCACGTCGAAAACCTGAAGCGCATATTTGACGTTGCCGAACGGCGCTGAAACCTGCACGCCCTGAATCAAATCGCGGACTTCGGCGAGCGATTCGCGGGCGATTTTGATGCCTTCCTCGCGGGCGGCTTCCTTCGAGATGTCGCTGGCTTTGCGCATCCGGTCGAGAATCTCCGGCGTGACGTTCACACCGGGCACCTCGTTGTGCATAAACTCGGCGTTTCTGATGGAAACGAGCGGAAAAATTCCGGCGACAATCGGGATGCGGACGTGCTCGATTCGTTTCAGAAACGAGCGGAGCTGTTCGGTGTCGTAAACCGGCTGAGTGATGGCGTATTCCGCGCCCGCTTCGACCTTCCATTCAAAACGGCGGATTTCCTCTTCCAGATTTATCGCGCCCGGATTGACGCCGACGCCGATGGAAAAAGCCGTCGGGCAGCCAATCGGATTGTTGCCCAAATCCAGCCCGTGATTCAGCTTGTTGACCATATTCGTCAAGCCGATGGAGTCGATGTCGAAAACGGCGGTCGCGTCCGGGTAAGGTCCCATTTTCGGCGGGTCGCCCGTGATGATTAAAAGATTGTGTAAGCCGAGAGCCGCCGCGCCGAGCAAATCCGACATCATTCCCAGAAGGTTGCGGTCGCGGCAGCAGTAATGCAGGACGGCTTCGATGCCGACTTCCCTCTCGACCAGCACGGCGGTCGCCTGCGCGCTCATTCTCGTCTGCGCGCGCGGTCCGTCCGGGATGTTCACGGCGTCTACGCCGGCGGAGACGAGATGACGGATAGATTCCAGCGTCTTCGCCGCGTCGCAGCCTTTCGGCGGCAAAACTTCGACCGAGGTGACGAACTCGCCGCGCGCGATTTTCCGCGCCCATTTCGAGCGCTGCTCGGCGGGCACGACCTGCACGTCCGGCGGCGTCAAATCCTTAACCTGCGCGGGCTGTTGGTGCGCGGTTTTGCTACCGCTTCCGGCAAAAAACTTCTGCGAGCGCGGGCTGACGGCGCGGACGGCGTCGGAAATCAGCTTGATGTGCTTCGGCGTAGTGCCGCAGCAGCCGCCGATAAAGGTCGCGCCCGCCTTGATAAACCGTTTGGCGAACTTCGACATATATTCCGGCGAGCACATATAAAACTGGCGTCCCTGAACGTCGCGCGGCAGTCCCGCGTTTGGCTGCGCCGCGAGACGGCGCGTCGTCACCTCGCGCATTTTTTCCAGCGCCGACAGAATGTGCGTCGGACCGACGCCGCAGTTTAAGCCGACGACTTCCGCGCCGTATTGTTCGAGCCGCCGCGCGATGATTTCCGCGTCCGCGCCGAAAACGGTCTTGCCGTCGGTCTGAATCGTCATCTGCGCGACGATAGGCAAATCGCAAAGCTCTTTGATGGCGCGAATCGCCTGCTGAATCTCGGATAAATCCGAAAAGGTTTCGAGCACGAAAAGGTCTACGCCGCCTTCCAGCAGCGCCGCGATTTGCTCGGCAAATATTTCTTTGGCTTCGTCGAACGAAGTCGGACCGTAAGGCTCGATGCGCAAGCCGAGCGGACCGATTGCCCCGGCGACGAAGGCGCGGTCTCCGGCGGCTGCGCGGGCGAGGCGCGCGGCGGCAATGTTCATTTCCCTGAGTTGGTTTTCGAGGCTGTATTGCTGCAATTTGTGACGCGACGCGCCGTAGGAATTCGTCTCGATAATCTCGGCTCCGGCGCGCACGTATTCTTCGTGGACTTCGCGCACCAGGTCCGGCGCGGTCAGG
>JALZHR010000020.1 GCA_030860665.1 Acidobacteriota bacterium | reverse complement strand
GATTAATTCCGTGGCGCGGTTCGAGGCGCGAATCAAATTTTCGATATCCACGCCGCGCTCGAAACGGTAGCTGGCTTCGGTCGATAAATTGAGTTTTCGGGAAGTTTGACGAATGTTTTCGCGCTTGAAATAAGCTACTTCCAGCAAAACGTCGGTCGTCTCGCCGGTAATTCCCGAATCGAAACCGCCCATCACGCCCGCGACCGCGACCGGGCTTTCGGCGTCGCAAATCGCCAGCATCGTTTCGTCCAGGCGGCGCTCAATTTCGTCCAGCGTCTTAAGCGTTTCGCCGCGGCGCGCGCGCCGGACGACGATTCGATTTTCCTTTAATTTATTAAAATCGAACGAGTGCATCGGCTGTCCCAGCTCGTGCATCACGTAGTTCGTGATGTCGGCGACGTTGTTAATCGAGCGCTCGCCGACCGCTTCCAGTCTTTTGACCAGCCATTCGGGCGACGGCGCGATTTTTACATTGCGAATCACGCGCGCCGTAAAGCGATGACACAAATCCGCATCCTGAATCGTAACTAAAGTCTGGTCTTCGGTCTTCGGACTTTGGTCTTCGACCTTGGACTTCGGACTTTGGACTTCGGACTGAGTTATCGCCGATAACTCACGCGCCACGCCGAGATGCGAGAGGCAATCCGGGCGATTCGAGGTCAAATCAATATCGAAGACGAAATCGCCGCCCGCCGCTTCGTGAATGCCTTCGACCGCCAAGCCGACGCTCGTCAGCTTTCGCGCCAAATCCTGCGGCGACAAATCTACATCGACTAAATCTTTCAGCCAGTTGTAACTTATGTTCATAAATTAAAAATATAAGTATAATTCAAAATTCTTATTGCTTCTGAAACTTAAAATGCCTATTATAACCTACAATAGTACAGCTAACGCGAAACTTGCCGGTTTTACTATCTTTCAAAACACCAAAAAATTTACTGGAGGAATTTCCTAATGCGAAAAAATATTCCCGTGCGCTTTGCGCTCGCGCTGGTTATGGCGCTCTTCGTTTTTACGTTCGGCGCGATGGCTAAAGGCGGCGCAAACGTCACGCTCAGCGTCGATAAAACGTCGTTTGCCGAAAACGAAAACGTGACCGTCAGCGTCACGATTTCCAACCCGTCGAAAGGCGCGGTCAGGCTGCTCAGATGGTACACGCCTTTTGAAGACGTCGAAGAGCCTTTGTTTGAAGTCACGCGCGACGGCGTTCCCGTCGAATATATCGGCGCGCATTATAAAAGACCGCAGCCCGCGGATAATGATTTTATCGTTCTTAAATCGGGCGAAAGCTTTACCCGCGCGGTTAATTTAGCCGACTACTACGATTTGTCGATTTCCGGCTCGTACGCGGTCGCCTACAACGTCAAGTCGCCGAATCTTTATCCGCAGGAAAGAGCCGCCCGGCAGCAAATCGAAAGCCTGAAATCCAACAGCGTCAGCCTTTTCGCCGAAGCTCGCCCGGTCAAAACGCGTGAACCGGAAGCGCCGTCCGCCGTCAGCGGCACAAGCAGTTTTACGAAATGTACGACCTCGCAGCAATCGCTCACCTTAACGGCGCGCAATGACGCGGCGGTTTACGCCTCCGATTCGCTGAATTACCTGCTTTCAGGCTCGACCAGCGCGCGCTACACGACCTGGTTCGGCGCTTACACTTCTTCGCGTTACAGCATCGTCCGCAGCAACTTTACAAATATCAAGAACGCGATGGACACGGCTTCGGTAAATTTCGACTGCGGCTGCAAAAAGCGTTATTACGCTTACGTTTACGCCAATCAGCCGTATAACATTTACCTGTGCAGCATCTTCTGGCAGGCTCCGGCGACCGGAACGGACTCCAAAGCCGGAACTCTGATTCACGAAATGAGCCATTTCACGATTGTCGCCGGAACGGAGGATTATGTTTACGGTCAGACGAACGCGAAAAATCTCGCCATCAGCGACCCGAACAAAGCCGTTGACAACGCCGACAATCACGAATACTTTGCCGAAAACACGCCTTTCCAGCCGTAACCGGCGGCATACCCGAAGGCTTTATGAAAACTCGTCGTTCACAAATCGAGCGACGAGTTTTTTATTTGTCAATCATCAAACGAAAGGCAGGAAACAACGAAAAAGTTTGACTGATTTCAAATTCCTGTCTTATCATTTACGGCATACTTTACCTTTTTAAATTGTTCGCGACCTTTTTTTTAGTTCGTATAATTTGCGAGAATTACTGAAAAATATTTTCCATTAATTCTTTCTGATTTTGTAAATAAAGTATCTCAAGCGTGAAATTTACCCGAAAGCCTTAAAACGCGGGTAAAACGGCGAATTCCCGTCCGAGTTTTATGGCATTTGGAAAAAAGAAACACCGGAAACATCAGATAGGTTGTCCTCGCTGTTTCGCCTACATCCGCGCCGATTCCAGAAAATGCAAATACTGCGCATATATATTCAAAACGCCGGGCAAATATTGGGTCGATAAGATTAAGCACGTCTTAAAAATCGACCGCGCTTTCTCAATCGGCGGCAACAGCAACGGCAACCGGGAAAAATCGCACCGCCAGGCGCAGATTTTTTTCACCTCGGGAGAAATCGAAACGCTCACCAGATTCGACAGCCTTCATATCCTGATGTTTATGCAGCTGGACGACATTTCGCTGCTCGACGAAACGGCTCTGATAGAGCTGGGCGAAACGCTGATGATGATGAATAAACATTAAATATTTTCCGGTTTCTCTTGAAATTAATATCCAATCGCCGCTTTCTTACCGCTTCAAAAAACAATCTCCCGCCGCCTCTGCCGTTCGCCTCGAACCGGAATTTTCAGTCGGTCGCCGCCGGTATTCATAAATCAATCCTCAATCTTCGTGCACTTTCCGAATATCGCATTTGCGCCAATCCAGCCGTTTATTCGTCCGCGATTGTTGCCGATTTGAAACCGCGCGCCCTGAATCGCTTTTATCAAATGCAGATATTCGCTGCCGCCGACCTTACACAAAACTATGTCGCCTTTTTGCAGCCCGGCAAAATCCGAAATCGGCTCGACCGTGCAAAGCTGACCCGATTCGATTTTGCCTTTCATCGAATGCCCGCGCGGGCGGAATTAAACCGTTTCGCCGTTTTTCAGTTTCGCGATGTAAGGCGCTGCCCAACCCATCTCTATCTGAACTGCTCCAAAAATCTGACGTCGTTCTCGAACATCAAACGAATGTCGTCGAGCGAATACATCAAGCTGCACATTCTTTCCAGACCGAAGCCGAAGGCGAAGCCGGAATAAACGTTCGGGTCGACGTTGCACGCTCTTAAAACGTTCGGGTGAACCATTCCCGAGCCGCCCAGCTCAATCCAGCCCGAGCCTTTGCACGGGCGGCAGCGCTCGCCCTCGAAAACGCCCGAGCCGTCGCATTTGAAGCACGAGAAATCGAATTCCGCGCTCGGCTCGGTGAAAGGGAAGTAGCTCGGGCGCAGGCGGATTTTCGTTTCCTTGCCGAACAGGCGTCTGAGCCATTCGCCGACCGTGCCTTTCAGGTGCGCCATCGTGATTCCTTTATCCACGCACAAGCCCTCGATTTGATGAAACATCGGCGTGTGCGTCAAATCGGGCGTGTCGCGGCGGAAAACCCTGCCGGGCGCGATGATGCGAATCGGCACGCCGCGCCGCTCCATCGCGCGAATCTGCACGGTCGAGGTCTGCGAGCGCAAAGCCAAGCCGGTCGTCGTGTAGAAAGTGTCCTGCGATTCGCGCGCCGGATGACCTTCGGGAATGTTCAGCGCATCGAAATTGTAATAATCGGTTTCGATTTCGCGGTCGTCCTCAATCGCGTAGCCGAGACTGACGAAAATTTCCTCGACTCTCTGACGCAGCAGCGTCAAAGGATGCAGATGACCGGCGCGCGGGCGGCGCGACGGCAGCGTAACATCGATGGCTTCGCGCGCGATTTTCGCTTCGTTGATAAACGCTTTGAGTTTTTCGTCGGCTTCGTCAATCGCCGAGACGATTTCCTTTTCGACCGATTGGACGAACTGCCCGAACGCGCCGCGCTCTTCGGGCGCGACTCGCCCGATTAATTTTTTTGCGTTGGCGATTTCCGATTTTCTTCCGGTGTGCTTCGTGCGCAGCTCGCTCAATTTGCGCTGTAAGCTTTCTGCCTCAACCGGATTCAAGCCCTCGACCTTCAAATCGGTAAAGCGTTGAAATTCAATCTCGAATGTTTCGCGGATGGTTTCTACTTGTTTCCGTTCGTTAGACATAAAAAAATATTTCTCGCGAGCGACGTGTTTTTCGTGCGCCGTCGTCGCATTTATTTAATGTTTTGCTGCTGCTGCTGTCGATTGGCTTGATTGGTTCTATGCTGCCTGCCGCCGCTGCAATAAGCATAAAGAAAAGCCGCTAAGCCGAGTAAAACCGGCATAATCGCGTAAAAATAATTAAATTTTGATTTGGGATTCTCCATACCGGATATTCCTTTGCTGCAATCAAATTTTTAACTTTCGCAAGCGTAAAATAAAAACCACAGATTAACACGAATTCGCACAAGTTATTTCTTCCGTGCAATTAAGCGTCAATCTGTGGCTGGATTTTTTTTCTAAGTGTTTAAGCCGCGGCTTGTTTGTTACTACTGTTAATCGCTTCTTTCACTTGACCAGCCAGCGCCGTAAAGGCTTCGGGCTGTTTTGCCGCCAAATCGGCGAGGACTTTTCTGTCCAAATCTATCCCGGCGACTTTCAAGCCGTGCATAAATTGCGAATAATTCATCCCGTTCAGGCGGCAAGCCGCGCCGATGCGGACAATCCACAAGCTGCGATAATCACGCTTCTTCAATTTTCGTCCGGTGTAGGCGAAATTCAATGCTCTCTCGACCGATTCCTTTGCCGAGCGGTAAAGCTTCGATTTCGTTCCGCGATAGCCTTTGGCTAAAGCCAATATTTTTTTGCGCTTCTGCACGCGCTTATTTCCACGTTTTGCACGAGGCATAATTTTATCCTCCTAATAAATACTTTATAAAAACTCTTATTAACAATTACGAATTTCAAATTACGAATTACGAATGAAGGAAATATTTTCTTTAATTCGTAATTCGTAATTGTTAATTCGTAATTAATCACGCCCGTAGGGCAGCATCGTCTGCACGCGTTTGAAATCGCCTTCGGAAACCAGAACGTCCTGGTCTAAAGCACGTTTGCGCTTGGTCGTTTTCTTGGTCAGAATATGGCGCGCGTGCGAATGTCCGCGTTTGAACTTGCCCGAAGCAGTCGAGCGAAAACGCTTCGCCGCGCCTTTGTGTGTTTTAAGTTTCGGCATAATTACTCCTTCTTGATATTTGCGATTTTCGATTGCCGATTTTTGATTGGACAAGGATTTTTTGTTTTTAAATTATTTGGCGTCAGCCAAATTCCGTTTCCAATCTAAAATCTAAAATCTAAAATTTTTTATTCTTCTCTCTTCTCCGGCTTCGGCGTTCCGCCGCCGCCGCTGCCGCCGCCTGACGGTTTCGTGCTTTTCTTCGGCACGAAAATGGCGAACATCTGGTAGCCTTCCATTTTCGGCGCGACTTCGACGTCGGCGATGTCAGCCAAATCGTCGCGCAGCTTGGCTAAAATTTTCGAGCCCAGCTCGCGGTGCGACATCTCGCGTCCGCGAAAGGCGATGGTGGCGCGAACCTTGTCGCCGTCGGCTATCCATTCACGGGCGCGCTCTTTGCGGTAAGCGTAATCGTGCTCGTCGGTTGCCGGACGAAACTTGATTTCCTTGACCGTCACGGTGACCTGCTTTTTCTTCGCTTCGTGCTGTTTCTTTTTCTGCTCGTAAAGAAACTTTCCGTAGTCGATAATCCGGCAAACCGGCGGCTGCGCGTTTGACGCGATTTCCACCAAATCAAGTCCCGAGGCGCGTGCGCGCTGAATCGCGTCGCGCGTGTCCATCACGCCCAGCTGCTCGCCGTCTTCGTCGATGACGCGCACCGCCGGAACGCGAATCCGCTCGTTGGTGCGGTGCAGCGGCTCTCTTCTGAATGGCGGGCGATTTCCGCGCCCTCTAAAACCGTTAGCGATAATTTCTCTCCTTTGTTAAGAGTCGGCAGAGTTTCCAGAGTTGCAGATAGTTGCAGAGTGGGTTGTTTTGTAATTTAACTCTGCAACTATCTGCAACTGTCTGCAACTATCTGTCAACTTATACATTTGCCAAAGCTCTCGACCGTTTCAGTCTTCGAGCCGTTTCTTTAAATTCGTCGAGCGACATCGCGCCCAAATCTCCGGCTTTGCGCTCGCGCACGGCGATATTGCCTTCTTCGGCTTCCTTGTCGCCCAGAACGAGCATAAAAGGAACTTTCTGCATTTGCGCCTCGCGTATCTTTGCGCCGATTTTATCACTTTTTACGTTTAAATCAACGCGAAAGCCCGCTTCTTTCAATTCCGCCGCCACGCCTGCGGCATATTCGTTGATGCGGTCGGTAATCGGCAGAACCGCAACCTGCACCGGCGCGAGCCAGAAAGGAAACGCTCCGGCGAAATGTTCAATCAAAACGCCGAAAAATCTCTCGACCGAGCCGAACAGAGCGCGGTGAACCATCACCGGGCGATGCTTCTGGTTGTCGTCGCCGATAAATTCGAGCTGAAAGCGTTCCGGCAGATTGAAATCGAACTGCACGGTCGAAAGCTGCCAGAGACGACCGATTGAATCTTCGACCTTGATGTCGATTTTCGGACCGTAAAACGCGGCTTCGCCTTCGATTCTTTCATAACCGATGCCGCGCCGGTTCAGGGCATTGACCAACGCGCGCTCGGCATTTTCCCAATCGGCGTCAGAACCCAGATAACCTTTATTTTCCGCGCCGCCGCGAACCGACAACTCGACTTTGAATTTTTCAAAACCGAAGGTCTTAAAGACGTCGTAGGCGAAATCGACGCAGTTTCCGACCTCGTCTTCGACCTGCGCGGGCGTGCAGAAAATATGCGCGTCGTCCTGCGTAAAGCCGCGCACGCGCATCAAGCCGTGCAAAGTTCCCGAAAGCTCCGCGCGATAAACCGTTCCAAGCTCGGCGTATCTGAGCGGAAGCTCGCGATACGAGCGCGGGTGCGCCTTGTAAATCCCGATATGAAACGGGCAGTTCATCGGCTTTAAGCGAAACTCGGTGTCTTCGCCGAATTTTTCCGGCATTCCCATCGGCTCGAAAAGCGAATCGGCGTAATTTTCTTCGTGTCCGCTGGTTTGCCAAAGCTGACGCTTGGCGATGTGCGGCGTGAAAACCAAGCCGTAGCCGCGTTTGGACAATTCTTCGCGCAGGTAATCTTCCATTTCCGCGCGAATCGCGCCGCCTTTCGGATGCCAGAAAATAAAGCCCTGCCCGTAATCTTCCTGAATCGAAAACAAGTCCAGCTCTTTGCCCAAACGGCGATGGTCGCGTTTTTCGGCTTCCTCGCGCTGTTTGAGCCACGCGTCGAGTTCTTCCTGCGTCGCAAAGGCAGTTCCGTAAATGCGCTGCATCTGCTGGTTGCTCGCGTCGCCTTTCCAGTATGCGCCCGACAATGCAAGCAGTTTGAACGCCTTGATTTTGCCGGTGTGCGGCACGTGCGGACCCAAACAAAAGTCGATAAACGGCGAGTTATCGATATAATAAATGCTCGCCTCGGACGTATCTTCGACCTTTTCGCTGATAAGCTCGCATTTTAAAGGCTCGTCGCGCTCGGTGAAAATTTTGATAATATCGGCTTTGCTGACGTTTTCGCGGCGATACGGCAAATTGCGCTTGGCAATCTCGCGCATCCGCTTTTCGATGACCGGCAAATCGGCTTCGGTAAGTGTGCGCGGCGCGACCACGTCGTAATAAAAGCCGTAGCGCGGGTCGTCCATCAGCGCCGGACCGACGCCGAGCTTCGTGCCGGGAAACAAATCCAGAATTGCCGCCGCCAGCAGATGCGCCGTCGAATGACGAATCACCTCAAGCCCGTCGCGCGTTTCCGCCAGGATAGGCTCGATTGATAAAACCTCGTCGGTCGGCGCAAGTTCTTTGTTTAAATCGACTTCTTCGCCGTTAACTCTCGCCGCCAGCGCCTTTTTCGCCGCGTCGCGGTCAAACGCCTTCAAGGCGTCGGAAACCGAAACCGGCGCGGGAATCTGCCGCTGCTGCTCGCCAAATTTTAAGTTTAATTCGCTCATATCTTTGTTAATAATTAATTAATGAATAAAACAACTCTGCCGAAACTTTATGCAAAGCCGTTTACCGAAAAATAGATTAATTATTAACAACTAACAATTAACTAACAACTAAAGATTTGATTCGATAAGAGCGACCTTGCCTCGTGCGTTTAAAGAAGAAACGCCAATTAACGCGCCATTAAAAGTTAAAGCGCGTCGTAGTCGTAGTTCGAGTAGCGGCAAAGTTCTTAATCGGCATCTTACCAAAAAATAGAATCGGCGGCGTTTTCTATCCGAAAATAAATATTCCGCCCGTTCAAAGTATGTAAGAGTAACATTTTGTGAAAAAAGTTGCAAATATTAAACGGGAGAAATTTGCCGCACAGAACACAGCCGTTGAGCCAAAAGCTATTGCCGATGAACCGAAATTGATTCGATTTCGGCTCGAAAACAACGATTTTTCGCCTGCTGCTTAAAAGTTTTCCGGCGCGAGGCGGTTGTGAAAAGTCGCCGCGATAGTTAAAGATAGAAGAAAAGTCTGTGAACAAGAGGGATTCATATATATGC
>JALZHR010000400.1 GCA_030860665.1 Acidobacteriota bacterium | reverse complement strand
CCTTTATCGGTCGGGACGCGTCCGGCTGACGTGTGCGGCTGCTCGACCAGACCGGCTTCCTCAAGCTCGCTCATCACATTGCGGATGGTTGCCGAGCTCCACCCGTAAGCGTTGGCAAACTTTTCGGCGACCGATTTTGAGCCGACCGGCTCGCCCGTCACCAGATGCTCGCTGATAATCGCCGATAGAATCGCCTGCCCGCGCGCGTCGGGAAAATTCGGTTTTCTGGCGGCGGCTGCTGACGTTAAGTCAGACTCCTCTCTGACAGACATTGTTTCGGCAGTTTGCGGCATATCGGGGAAGGACGATATGCTCATAAAAAGGAATAGCATTTTGCAGCTAAAATTGTCAAGATTTTACGGTTAAAAATTGTTAAAACAATCTGTGAAGGAAATCATCCGACAAATCAGGATTTTTTACGAGGACGCGTTTCGCCGTTTGAAACCGAACGCGGAGCCGCCGGCAATCGACGTTTCGTTCTACCCGTATATCGGCATTAACCACACGATTCGCATCCGCGACGGCAGGGTTTTCGTGCGCATCGCCGAGATGTTCGAGAACGCGCCGCTGCCGGTGCAGAAGTCGCTGGCTTCGATTCTGGTCAGCAAAATTCTGCGCAGGCGCGTGCCGCGCGCCGATTTGGAAAATTATCAGGCTTTTGTCAGGACTGAAACCGTTCAGACGCAGGCTTTTGAAAACCGGCGACGGCGCGGGCGTAAAATCGTCACGACGGCACAGGGCGAAGCATACGATTTGGCGGAAATCTTCGACCGCCTGAACCGGATTTATTTTCAAAATCAGCTTCCGAAGCCGGTTCTGACGTGGTCGGCGCAGAAAACCTTTCATCGCCTCGGTCATCACGATTCGGCGCACGAAACGCTCGTCGTCAGCAAATCGCTGGACGATAAAAAAGTTCCCGCCTTTGTCGTCGAATACGTCGTTTATCACGAGATGCTGCACATCAAGCACCCGACGGTTCACCGCAACGGCAGGCGCTACAACCACACGCCCGCCTTTCGCCGCGACGAGGAAAAATTCGAGCATTTCGACCGCGCCGAAGCGTGGATTGAACAAAACGCCCGCGCCCTGAAAAGAAAAGTCAAAACCCAGCGACGTCAGAACCGCCGCGCCTAAAGGCTAAAGGCTAAAGGCTAAAGGCTAAAGTAAAGAAAAGAATCTTTCCTTAATCTTTCGCCCTTATCCTTTAGCCTTTAGCCTTTAAAAACCCGCCCGCTACCGCAGGCGGTTCTGACTATTCGAGACTTTCCAGAATTGTTCCGATTAAGCCGAAATCCGAGATTGTTCGGCGCTCGAAGCCGCCGCCGTCAAAGCGGGTTTCGGTCGTGTAAAAGCCCGGGAAACTTTTATTTTCTTCCCCTTTCGGATTCCCTAAAACTTCGACGATTTTTTGTCCCGATTCGGCGTCTCTCGTCGCGCTTGCAGCGACTGCCGGGCTGTTTGAGATTCTCTGAAAAGCTGCGGTTTGTTTGAAATTCCGCCCGCTCTCCTTTGCTTTCAGACAATTTAAAACGCTTTCGGTTTCGCCCAGAATCAGCTTGTTTTCGGCGAATGCCGCCGCCAGCAGATTGTCTTCCGATTTCCAGACGTCCGAGTTTCCCTGTTTTTCCGGCGGCGCTTTGAAATCTATTTCTTCCGTAATCGCTTTTTTCAGTTTTTCCCCGTCCTTAACGTCCACAATTACAACCGACTTTTCGCCTTCTTCGTCATATTTCGCCGTGACGATTTCCGCTCCGACGGCGCTTAAAAACGTTTCGGCGTCGGCGATGCCGTAAGGCTCGAAAAGCGCGCCGGAAAATTGCAGAATAATTTTCGCGCTCGCCGCATCAGCCTGATTCGCCGCCGTCAGCAAAACGCTGCGCCAGGCGATTTGCGGATTTTGCAGGTTGTAGCGTGTGACCGAAAAAACGTCGGGCGGCAGAAAATCGGCTTTCTGAAATTCGCGCGCGGCGGAAGCGGGCACAAGCGTTTCCTTTAAAACCGAGGAAATTTCCGCGCCGGTTCTGATTAAATACCTGTCCTCGATTCCCTGCTCCGTCCGGCGCGCCGTCCAGACGATTTCCTTCGCGGTTTTCTGCAAAATCTGCGGCAGAACCTGTGCCGTAAAGCCGCGCGCGTCCGCGTCTTCGCTCATTCGCATAGCGGCGAAAACGCTCGCCAGATTCGCAATCTGCGGCATCGAATCGGGCGAGACGTAGCCGAAAGCGAGCTGATTTTCGTCATTTACGCGTTCGAGCGCGCGCGCCAGAGCTTCGTTTTTCGTCAGATTTTCCGCTTCGCCGCGCTTGACGGCAAGACATTTTTCAATCGCCGGCGCGTCGTTGCCGAGATAAACGACGCTTTGGCTGACGGCGGCGAAAATCTTTCGATTATCCTCGGCGGACGTCCAGACAAACCATTTCGCCGACGTTTCGGGCTTTTCCGGTTTTTCCAGCTTTGCGTCGTCGCCGTTGCTTTCGCGGATGAATCTGGCGATTTGATTTTCGACCAGCGATAAATTCGTCGATTCGCGCGAGTGCGTGTCGGCAAAAACGACGAAACGCGGCTGGAGATTCAAAATCGACTGCTCTTCGGTCACACGCTTTTCCGAAGCTTCAAAACCCGTCACGGCGACCGCAATCTGCGTGTTTTCCAGGTAAGAAAAATCGGGCTTCGATTTCGCCATTTCCTGCCAAGTCTTATTTTCGGTCAGCGCCGAAAGCGTTTTCGCCAAGTCCTTCGACTCCAGATAAACCAGCGTCTCGGCGGGCGCGAGCGTGCGCATATCGGTCGGCTTGGCGGATTGACAGGAAAGAAGAAAAATTAACCACAGATAGACACAGATGGACGCGGATAAGAAAAGGGTTCTTTTGAAAAATAATCCGCGTGCATCCGTGTTTATCTGTGGTTTCATTTTCTTTTTTCCTTTGTGATAAGATGCCTCAACTATGAGCGACAACAAAGTTTTCACGGATAATATTTTACAGGGCAAAGTCGCATTTGTAACAGGCGGCGGAACGGGAATCACGGGCGGCGTGGCGCGCGCGCTGGCGGAAGCGGGCGCGAAAGCGGCGATTACCTCGCGCAAAATCGAAAATCTCGAACCGATGCGTGAGATTATCCGGGAAAACGGCGGCGAATGTTTCGCAACGGTCTCTGACGTCCGCGATTACGCGACCGTCGAGCACGCCATCGCGCAGACCGTCGATAAATTCGGCAAAATCGACATCGTCGTCAACGGCGCGGCGGGAAATTTTCTCTGCGCGGCGGAAGAGCTTTCGGCAAACGGTTTCGGCACGGTCGTGGACATCGACACGAAAGGAACTTTCAACGTCTGCCGCGCCGCTTTTGAAGAATTGAAAAAATCCGGCGGGCAGATTCTAAACATCAGCGCGACGCTGCATTACACGGCGACGCCGTGGCAGATTCACGTTTCGGCGGCGAAAGCCGGTGTCGACGCGATAACCCGAAATCTCGCCGTCGAATGGGGCAAATACGGCATCCGCGTCAACGGCATCGCGCCCGGACCGATTGAAGACACCGAAGGAATGAAGCGCCTCGTTCCCGAACCAATCAAGGAAAAGCTGAAAAAACGCATTCCGCTCGGTCGCTTCGGGCGCGTCCGGGACATCGAAAACGCCGCCGTTTTTCTCTGCTCCGACGCGGCAGGTTACATCAGCGGCGTGACCTTAACGGTCGACGGCGCGCACTGGCTGACCGGAACGACATTGTTTTAGAGAAACGATGAACGCGGAACGATGAACGATGAATTGCAGATTCGATTTAACAAATTCATCGTTCCGCGTTCCGCGTTCATCATTCATTGTTTCTTCGCCTTTTTAGCTTGCGTCTTTGGCTCTTTGCGTTAAAAATAAATTCAGTGCTTGAGCTTTCTCCGAAATCTTTCGACGAATTTTCAGAGGCGGCGCGGAACGGCAACGTCGTGCCGGTCGTGCGCAGCGTTCTGGCGGATTTGCACACGCCGGTCAGTGCGTTCGTGCGGCTGTCAGGCGACGCCGAGCGGGCTTTTTTGTTTGAATCCATCGAAGGCGGCGAGCGGCTGGCGCGTTATTCCTTCATCGCGGCGAATCCTTATCTGACGATTCGCGCGCGCGGAAAACGGACGACCGTCGAGCAGGCAGCGGGCGAGCCGGAAAAAACTGAAAACAAGCCGGTTTTCGACTATCTGCGCGAGCATTTCAGCCGGAACAGGTTGGCGCGGCGGGCGAATCTTCCGCCGTTGTGCGGCGGCGCGGTCGGCTTTTTAACCTACGACGCGGTGCGCTTTTTCGAGCCGACGCTGGACGACGGCGAAGAATTTGAAAAGGACGACGCCGTCTGGATGTTTTTCCGAAACGTGCTGGCGTTCGACCGCCTGAAACAGCGCATCGAAATCGTTTCCATCGTTTTTACGGACGAAGCCGCGGAAGGCGGCGAAGAAAATCTGCGTCGGCTCTATGAAAGCGCGGTTGCCGAAACCGAAAGAATCGAAAAACTGCTGAATCAAACGGCGATTTTTCCGCAAAATTCGCCGAACACGGAAGAAAAGGAAATTCAGGTTCGCTCGAACTGGACGAAAGCGGATTTTCTCGGCGCGGTCGAAGCGATTCAGGAAAGAATCCTGGCGGGCGACGCTTATCAAATCGTTTTGTCGCAAAAATTTCAGCGCCCGATTTCAGCCGAGCCGATAAATATTTATCGCGCTTTGCGGACGATGAACCCGTCGCCGTATATGTTTTTTCTCAAGACCGGCAGGGAAACTTTAGTCGGCGCGTCGCCGGAAATGCTCGTCCGCTGTCGCGGCAGAAAGCTCGAATACCGCCCGATTGCCGGGACGAGAAAGCGCGGCGCAACCGAGACGGAAGACTGGATTCTGGGCGAGGATTTGCGCTCCGACGAAAAGGAAGTCGCCGAGCACGTGATGCTCGTCGATTTGGGGCGGAACGATTTGGGACGCGTCGCCGAATTCGGCTCGGTCGAGGTGGACGAATTGATGAAAATCGAGCGTTATTCGCACGTTCAGCATCTGGTGACGAGTTTAAAAGCCAGATTGCGCGAAGGTTTAGACCGCTTCGACGCACTCGCTTCGTGCTTTCCCGCCGGAACGGTTTCCGGCGCGCCGAAGGTCAGCGCGATGCGCATTATCGGCGAGCTTGAGCCGACGCCGCGCGGCATCTATGCCGGAGCGGTCGGCTATATCGACTACGCCGAAAATCTCGACACCTGCATCGCCATCCGCACCATCGAAATCGAAAACGGCTGGGCGAACGTGCAGGCTGGCGCGGGCGTGGTCGCCGATTCCGTGCCCGAAAAAGAATACGAAGAAACGATTAATAAAGCCCGCGCATTGATGAAAGCGATTGAAATGGCGGAAAATGGACTATGAAAGTGAAAAAGTGAAAATGTGGAAAAGAGAAAAAGTAAAGATTCGCTTTTCAAGTTGCTTTTTCACCTTTTCACCTTTTCGCTTTTTCACTCTAAGAAACTTATGAAACTGAAAATTTACTTTCTTCTTCTCGTTTGTTTGGTTTTCGCGGCGTTGACGGCTTGCGGCGGCTCGGGCGACGATGCGCCGCCGTCGCCGGAAATGACGAAAAATATGCTGAAGCTGCGCGGCTTCGAGTTTAACGCGGACGGCTTTTTCAAAGCCATACGGCTAAACGACGCGGTCGCCATCAAGGGATTTTTCGACTCCGGGATGGACCCGAACACGAAAAACGCGCGCGGCGAAACGGGTCTGACCTTCGCCGTCGCCAACGCCGAGCTGAAAACCGTCAAAGCCGTCGCCGAAAAAGCCGACGTCAATATGCAGGACAATCTCGGGCAATCGCCGCTTCACCTCGCGTTGTCGAAACAGAAAGAGGAGATTTTCAATTACCTGCTCGACGAAAAAAACGCCGATGTAAACGTCGGCGGCGCGAAGGAAAAGCTCCGGAATCAAACCGTGCTTTATCTAGCCGTGACGCGCGGGCGCGAAGACCTCGTGGAGAAGCTGCTCAATAAAGGCGCTGACCCGAACATCGCCGACAGCGACGGCGCGGTGCCGCTGGCGGAAGCCTGCATCGGCGCGCGCCTTAATCAAAACATCGTGAAAATGCTGCTCGCCAAAGGTGCGAACGTCAATCACCAGGAGAAAAACGGCGCGACGGCGCTGATTTATATCGCCGCCAACAAACAGGCTTCCGCCGAAGACCGCCGCGCTGTCGCGCAAATGCTGCTCGACGCGGGCGCGGATAAAAAGCTCAAGGACAAGGACGGCAGAACCGCGCTCGACTGGGCGAACAAGCAAGGGAATAAAGATTTGGCTGATTTATTGAAATAGTTGACAGGAAGTTGCGGATAGTCCCAGATAGTTGCAGGAAGTTGGAAGAAAATTAAGAGCTTCAATCTTCCACACCTTTCTTTTAACTATCTGCAACTTCCTGCAACTTTCCGCAACTTTCTGCAACTCTGAAAACTGATGTTACTGGTTATCGACAATTACGATTCGTTTACCTACAATCTCGTCCAGTATTTAGGCGAGCTTGGCGCGGAAATGCAGGTGCGGCGCAACGACGAGGTCACGATTGAGGAAATCGAAAACGATTTAAAGCCGGAGCGGATTTTGATTTCTCCCGGTCCCGGAAATCCGGACGAAGCGGGCGTATCGTTGCAGGTTCTCGAAAGATTCGCGGAAAAGATTCCTATTTTGGGCGTTTGTCTGGGGCATCAGGCAATCGGGCAGTTTTTCGGCGGGAAAGTGGTGCGCGCGCCCGCGCCGGTGCACGGGAAATACGTCGAGATTTGTCACGACGGCGCGGGCGTTTTCTCGGCGCTTCCCTATCGTTTCAGAGCCGGACGCTATCATTCGCTGATTGTCGAGCGCGACAGCCTGCCCGCCGAGCTGGAAGTGTCCGCCACCTCGCCCGACGGTTTGATTATGGGCTTGCGCCATAAAAAGCTGAAAGTCGAAGGCGTTCAGTTTCATCCCGAATCAATCCTGACGAGCGAGGGCAAAAAGCTTTTGCAGAATTTTCTGAACCTTTAGGCTGCTTTCGCCTTATGAATTGCCGCCGGCTTTAGCGGGCGGTCAGGTCAATGAGAAAAATCACAGGCTTTAGCCGAATTTATTTATAAACAATCCTTTCGGCTTTAGCCTAACTTCCGCTAAAGCGGAAAGGATTGTTTATTTATTTTAATTCGGCTAAAGCCGCTTATTTGATGCAATTCCTTACAACCCGCTTAAGCCGGCGGCAATTCATAAGGCAAAATGTGAATATATCGATTGAACTTGCCGAAAACGCTCGACTAACAGGCAACCTCAGTCAACTTTTATCCGTTTTTCGCTTATAATTTCAGATATGCCGAAAACCGATTGGCTGGTCGCCGCGCCGATGAACGCGACCAGCAGCAAAGCCGACACGCCGCTGCACCCGTTTCTCGCGCGCCTGATGCGCGGCGAGAATCTGTCGTTTAAGGAAGCCGCGAAATTTTTCGAGGCTTTGACGGACGAGAACGCCAATCCCGCGCAGATTGCGGGCGCGCTCGTCGCGCTTGCCGCCAAAGGCGAAACGAGCGAAGAGCTGGCGGGAATGGCGAAAGCGATGCGCGCCCAAGCCATCAACATCAAATCGCGTCACAAAAATTTTATCGACACCGCCGGGACGGGTTCGGGACAGACGAAGACCTTTAACGTTTCGACCGCCGCCGCTTTCGTCATCGCGGGCGCGGGTTTGGCGGTCGCCAAGCACGGAAACCGCGCCGTCACGAGCAAAACCGGCAGCGCCGACGTTCTGGAAAAGCTCGGCGTCAAGGTTTCCGCCGAGCCGTCGGTCGAGCAGACCTGTCTGAACGGCGCGGGAATCTGCTTTATGTTCGCGCCGAAATTTCATCCGTCTTTAAGGCGCGTCGGCGATATTCGCCGGAATCTGGGCGTGCGCACGTCGCTCAATCTTCTCGGACCTTTATCGAATCCGGCGAAAGCGCCGAAACAAGTCATCGGCGTCTGGCATAAATCGCTGGTCGAGCCGATGGCGCAGGCGCTCGCGCTGCTCGGAACGGAACGAGCGTGGGTTTTTCACGGCGCGGACGGCTTGGACGAAATCACGCTGACGCGCGAGACATACGTTGCCGAGGTCGAGAAAAATAAAATCAATTTGTTTCAGCTCACGCCGGAAAATTTCGGCTTGAAACGCGGCGAAATATCGCACCTGCACGCCGATTCGCCCGATGACAGCGCGCGTATTATCGGCGAAGTTCTGGCGAGCAAGCGCCGCGACGAGGCGCGCAGCCTGGTCGTGATGAACGCCGCCGCGGCGCTGGTCGTCGGCGGGCTTGCCAAAGACGCGATGCACGCCGCGCGTCTCGCCGAACAAAGCATCGACAGCGGTCAGGCGCAGAACAAGCTGGAAAGATTGATTCAAACGACGAACAAGTAACATTTATCATTTGTCATTTATCATTTATCATTAAATCAATCTGTTAAATGGTAAATGTTAAATGATAAATGTTTTGAGTGAGATTCTCAGTCTCAAGCGGCGGCGAGTGGAAGCGGCAAAAAAATCTTCCGAAATCTTAAATCTGAAATCTCAAATTCGCGCCGCTCGCGAAAAGGTGCAGCCGCATCGCCTGCGCGCGGCTCTGCAAAACGAAAACCGGTTGAACATCATCGCCGAAATCAAGCGCGCATCGCCGTCGAAGGGCGTCATCAACGATAAGATTGACGCGGCGGAAACCGCCCGCAATTATGAACGCGGCGGCGCGGCGGCGATTTCCGTTTTGACTGAAGAAGACAAATTTCAAGGCTCGCTCGAAGATTTAAAAACCGTCCGCGCTGCGGTTTCCCTGCCGATTCTGCGAAAGGATTTTATTTACGATGAATTTCAGATTTACGAAGCGGCGCAGGCGGGCGCGGACGTCATCTTACTTATCGCGGCGATGCTCGACGATGAAGCTCTCGCGCGCCTGCGCCGTTTGACCGAAGAAGAATTGAAAATGGATGCGCTCGTCGAAGTCCACACTACGGAAGAGCTGGAAAGAGCCGGAAAAACCGGCGCGGGCGTCATCGGCGTCAACAATCGCGACTTGCACTCGTTCAAAGTCTCGCTCGACGTTTCGCGCGAATTGATAAAGCGCGCGCCAGCCGGTGCGCTGATGATTGCCGAAAGCGGCTTGCGGACGCGCGAAGATTTGCTGGAATTAAAGAGCTTAGGTTTTCACGGTTTTCTGATTGGCGAAACTTTAATGAAATCGGGCGACGTAGAAACCGAGCTGAAAAATTTACAGGGATAACCCGCATAGACGAGGTCGAGAAAGATTTTTTGTATTTATCCGGTTTATCCCGTCATCCCTGTTAATGCTTTTTTATGACGAAAGTAAAAATCTGCGGCATCACCAACTCGGAAGATGCGCTTCTGTCGGCGGAATTCGGCGCGGACGCTCTCGGCTTTAATTTCTACGCGAAAAGCCCGCGTTATATAGAGCCGGAAAAAGCTAGCGAAATTGCCGAACAACTGCCGCCTGAAGTTTTAAAAATCGGCGTTTTCGTCAATGAATCTTCGGAAAAAGTTTGCGAAATTGTCGAAATCGCCCGGCTCGACGCCGTTCAGCTTCACGGCGAGGAAACGCCCGAGTTCGTCAGCGAAATAAAGGCTCGGACGAAGCTGGAAATCATCAAAGCCTTTCGCGTTTCCCCCACATTTCAGCCCGCAGACGTTTTGCGATATCAAGCCGACGCTATTTTGCTCGACGCTTATTCGCCGCGCGAGCACGGCGGCACGGGCGAAATTTTCGATTGGAAAATTGCCGGAAAAGTGCGGGAAATTTTTCCGAAAATGTATCTGGCGGGCGGGCTTTCGGCAGAGAATGTCGCCGAAGCAATCAAAAACGTTCAGCCTTTCGCGGTTGACGCGTGCAGTTGTCTGGAAATCAGGAAAGGATTTAAAGACGCAGAAAAGCTAAAAGATTTTATATTTGCGGTAAAATAGTTTTATGAATCTTCAACCGAACGAACGCGGCTACTGGGGCGAATTCGGCGGGCAGTTTGTTCCCGAAACGCTGATGTCGCCGCTCGAAGAATTGACGGGTGCGTATTTTGCAGCTCGCGACGACGCCGATTTTCAGGTCGAATTCCTGCGCCTGTTAAAAGATTTTTCCGGTCGCCCGACGCCGCTTTTTCACGCGCGGCGGCTTTCCGAAACTCTCGGCGGCGCGCAGATTTATCTGAAGCGCGAGGATTTAGGTCACACCGGCTCGCACAAAATCAACAACGCCATCGGGCAGGTTCTGCTCGCGCGGCGAATGGGCAAAAAGCGCATCATCGCCGAAACCGGCGCGGGTCAACACGGCGTGGCGACGGCGACCGTCTGCGCTTTGTTCGGTCTGGAATGCGTCGTTTATATGGGCACGGAAGATATGCGGCGGCAATCGCTGAACGTTTTCCGGATGCAGCTTTTGGGCGCGGAGGTGCGCGGCGTCGATTCCGGCTCGAAAACCTTAAAAGACGCGATAAACGAAGCGTTGCGCGATTGGGTGACGAATATCGAAACGACTTATTACCTGCTCGGCTCGGCTCTCGGTCCGCACCCGTATCCGCTGATGGTCAGGGATTTTCAGAGCATCATCGGGCGCGAGGCGCGCGAGCAGATTCTGGAACAAACCGGGCGGCTGCCCGATTTACTGGTCGCCTGCGTCGGCGGCGGCTCAAACGCCATCGGGCTTTTTCACCCGTTTTTGCAGGACGAAAAGGTAAGAATGATTGGCGTCGAAGCGGGCGGCAAAGGCAATGTTCTAGGCGAGCACGCGGCGCGTTTTAACGCGGCGGGCGGCGGAAAAATCGGCGTTCTGCAAGGCACGAAAAGCTATATTTTGCAGGACAAGCGCGGGCAAATCGCGCTGACGCATTCGATTTCGGCTGGTCTCGATTACGCCTCGATTGGACCCGAACACGCCTATCTGCACGACATCGGGCGCGTCGAATACGTCTCGGCTTCGGACGCGGAAGCCCTGCGCGCCTTTCAGACTTTATCGCAAACCGAAGGCATCATCCCGGCGCTCGAAACTTCGCACGGCGTCGCGCACGTGCTGAAAATCGCGCCGGAAATGTCGCCCGGTGAAATGATGATTGTGAACCTCTCCGGGCGCGGCGACAAGGACGTCAACCAGGTTCAGGAAATGCTCAAAGGGAACGATGAACGATGAACGATGAACGATGAATTAAGAACCGTAAACGTAGAATTTGTAATTCATCGTTCTTACATTTTATGCCCGTTTTCTATTTCTTCGCCGCCGTTTTGGTTTTCTTAAGCTACAAATCCCTTCGTGGCGGAATCAATTATCTCGACTTTTTCAAACGCGAGCTTGCCCGACCGGAATCCGGTTTTACGCCGTTCGTCTCCGTTATCGCGCCGTGTCGCGGGCTGGACGACGGCTTGGAGAAAAATCTGTCGGCGCTTTTCCGGCAGGATTTTCCGGCTTATGAAGTGATTTTCGTGACGAGTCACGAAACGGACGAATCCGTGAAAATTATCGAGGAAGTTTCCCGCGAAGGCGCAAAGCGCGCAAAGTCAAGGATTGTTTTTTCCGGGAAAGCGACAGGCGAAAGCCAGAAGGTTCGCAATCTGCGCGAAGCCGTCCGGCATGTTTCCGATGAGTCCGAAATTTTCGTTTTCGTCGATTCGGACGCGCGACCGTCGGAAAACTGGCTCAGAAATTTAATCGCGCCTTTAGCGGACGAAAAAATGGGCGCGGCGACCGGCTATCGCTGGTTTATATCGAAAAATTTCGGATTTGCTTCCGAGATGCGCGCGGTCTGGAACGCTTCCATCGCTTCGGCGCTCGGCGCAAACCGCAAATCGAATTTCTGCTGGGGCGGTTCGACGGCGATGCGGCGGGCGACGTTTGAAAAACTGCGGATGCGCGAGCGGTGGCGCGGCACGCTTTCCGACGATTTCGCCGTCACGCGGGCGTTGAAAGAAGCCAATTTGCCCGTTTATTTTGTGCCGCAGGCGCTGACGGCTTCGGTCGAAGATTGTTCGCTGCGCGAGCTTTTTGAATTTACGACGCGACAGATGAAAATCACGCGCGTTTACGCGCCGCACCTCTGGAAACAATCGTTTATGGGAGCATTTCTTTTCAACCTGGTCTTCGTCTGGGGAATTTTCATAATCGCTTTTAATTCAATAAATACAGTCGTTTTCTGGTTTGCGGCGGCAAGCTTGTTTTTAATTTCCGCTTTCAGCACGGGCAAGGCTTGGCTTCGTCTGAACGCCGTCAGATTGATTCTGAAAGATTACGAAAAAGATTTGCGGCGGCGGCAGTTTTGGACGCAGAACACGCTCTGGATTTTTTCGCCCGCGTTGTTTCTCTACAACTGCGCGTGCGCTCTGGTCTCGCGGCGGATTCGCTGGCGCGGCATCGCCTACGAATTAAAATCGCCCGCCGAAACCGTCATTATACAGCCCGATACAACGCGCGTTTGATTGCTTTCATCTGAGGGCTAGGTTAAATTTTTTAATAGTTAAATTATTGTCGAACAAGGGAAAGGTTTATGTTTAATTTTTTAATCGCGCGCCGGGCACGTTTTTTCCTGCTGCTGCTGCCGGTTGTTTTTATTTTCGTTCAAATCGCGCCCGCGCAGAATACCGACCCGAAAGCGACGCCGACGCCCGCCGCCACAGCCGCTGTAAAAACGGGTAAATCGCCGGTCATCATCATTCCCGGCTTAATCGGCTCGGAGCTGGTCAATAAAGAAACCGGCGAAGGCGTCTGGTTTCACCTGCAAAGAGCGAAAAAGGACGATTTGCGGCTGCCAATCACGCCGAATATCGCCCGCAATCGCGACAGCCTCGTGCCCGGCGACATTCTGCGCAATGTCAAGCTCGTCAAATTTTTGCCGGAAACCCAAATTTACGAAAGACTAATCGAAGCGCTGAAAGCCGACGGCTATACTGAAGCGAAATGGGACGCGCCCGCCGCTTCGGACGTTTTTTACGTTTTTCCTTATGATTGGCGGCGCGATAACGTGGAAACCGCGCGGATTTTGACGCAGAAAATCCAATCGCTGAAAACCAGATTAAGAAAACCGGATTTGAAATTTAACGTTATCGCTCATTCGATGGGCGGCTTGATTGCGCGTTACGCGGCGATGTACGGCAACGCGGATTTGCCCGCCGGAAGGCGAAAGCCCGTGCCGAACTGGTCGGGCGCGAGACATTTCAACAAGATTTTTCTCATCGGCACGCCGAACGAAGGCTCGCTGCCGTCGCTCAATTCGCTTATCAACGGCTTTTCGTTTCTCGGCGGCGGTCTGAATCTGCCTTTTGTGCAGAACCTGACGCGGTTCGATATTTTCACGATTCCGACCGTCTACCAGCTTTTGCCGCAGGCGGGAACGCTGCGCGCTTTTGACGAAAATCTGAAGCCGCTCGAAATCGACATTTATAACCCGGAGACGTGGGAAAAATACGGCTGGGCGGCTTACTCGGACGAGGATTTCCCGAAAAAATTCTCGCGCGAGGAGCAGCGCAACGCAAAGGCATACCTGCGCGCCGTGCTCGACCGCGCACGCCGTTTTCAGGAAGCTCTCCGCGCCAATTCCCTAACCAAAAGTCCCGTTCCCGTTTATTTTCTGGGCGCGGAATGCAAGCCGACGCTCGACGGGATGGTGATTTACTACGACGCCAAGAAAAAAGCCTGGCGGACGCTGTTTAAGCCCGATTCGTTCGAGCGCGCCGACGGCACGAAAGTCACCGAAAAGGAATTAGAGCCGCTGCTTTTTTCGCCCGGCGACGGAACGGTGACGAAGCGCTCGTTTCTGACGGCTGCAATCCGCAACATCAGCAACAACGAGCAGACCTCGTTTCCCGTCTGCGAGGAACATCAGAACCTGACCGGCAATCCGGAAATTCAAAAAACCTTGTTTGCCGTTCTGGACGAAAAATAGATTTTGGAAGAAAATCATCTGGCATATGAGTAAAATCGCTCAGTTTGCCCAACTGATTCGCTCGACCGCTCGGGCGAAAAAACTCGACACGGTGATTTTCTTCGTCACCTCGCGCTGCAACGCCGCCTGCGAAACCTGTTTTTATCACGAAGAATTAAATAAAAAAGGCGATTTGACGTTTGCGGAAATCGAAAAAGTCTCGCTTTCGATGCCGCAGATTACCGATTTGTGGCTTTCGGGCGGCGAGCCGACATTGCGCAGGGATTTGAACGAAATCGTCGATTTGTTTGCCGAGAACAACGGCGTCAATCGCCTGATTATTCCGACCAACGGGCTTTTGAAATCCAGAGTTTTCGAGACGGTCGAGCACGCCTTATCCCGTCACGAGCAAATCACGGATTTATATTTAAACGTCGCGCTCGACGGCTACGGCGAAACGCACGATAAAATTCGCGGCGTTCCGCGCAACTGGGAGAAAACGCTCGACTGCATCCGGCATCTTTACCCTTTAAAGGAAAAATTCGGCGCGCGTTTTCGCTTAAACGTAAACACCGTAATCTGCTCCGATAATTACGCGCAAATCGAAAAGCTGTCGGAGTTTCTGTGGGAAAACTTCCAGCTCGACGGGCAGTATTTCAACATCGTTCGCGGCGAAACGAAAGCGGGCGACGAGATAAAAGCCGTCCCGCCGGAAGTTCTGCCGAAAATCTACAAACACGCCGCCGATTTAACGAAACGTTACGGCGAAAGAATGTTTGCCGGAGACGATTTCTCCAAACGCTTCGTCAAATCAATCGCCTACGTCGGCACGATTATGACGCATTATCGTCACCAGCACGCGAATTTCGATAAACCGTCGGCGTGGGCTTTTCCCTGCACGGCTGGCGCGACGACCGCCGTCATCGACTACAACGGCGACGTGCGCGCCTGCGAGCTGCGCGAAAAATTTGCCTCGCTCCGCGATTTCGATTTTGATTTCAAAAGGCTTTGGGCTGATAATTTAAGAACAAACGAACTCGACGCCATTGACGAGGGTCGCGCCTGCTGGTGCACGCACGTCTGTTTTATTCACGATTCGCTGCGGCATTCGCGCAGGGCGTTATTGACGGAAGTTCCGAAAAACTATCTGACGCGGGAGAATTGGGTATGATAAAAAGCTTGTTTGACCACGACGAAGAAGAAGAAAAGCCTCAGCCGAAGCAAAACAAATCCGAGACCGAAAGCGAAGAATCAATCAGGCGACAGCTCGAAGAAATAAATCTCGCCGCCGAAACGCCCGGCACGGCTATAGCTGACAATGCCCAGACGATAACGCAAATCCGCCAAACAGACCCCGAAGAAAGCTTCGCCGAAGCCGTCCAGGACGCCGAGGATGATGAAATCGAAACGATAACCCTGCCCAGAATCGAGCAGGTCTACGCCGGTTCTACCGAGCCGCCGCCAACTGCGGTCAATAACGTTTTCCCGAACAACCAGTCTTCTTTTGATGAAGAGGAAACGGTAATCCGCCCGCCCGAAACCGCGCCGATTCCGCCGTCAGCCATCGAGCAGCTATTGAATGAGAACGCCGAAGAACCGCAACAGCCGCCGCTGTTTTCGACGCCCGCGAAATACCGGAACGTTTTACAAAATGAAATGCCGCCCGTGACCGGCGAAAGCGTCTCTGGGCAGGCGGCTGAAAATGTTTCCCGAACCGAAGCCGGGTCTTTGACGACCGCCGAGACGATTCGCCAGAGCGGAATGGCTTGGAGCGCGGCAATCGGTCTGTTCGGCTCGGTTCTGTTTATGATGATTCTCGGCTGGTTTTTCGATTTGCTGACCGGCGCTTCGCCTTTCGGAATCGTCCTCGGAATCATCATCGGCGCGGGCATCGGTTTTTACCAGTTTTTCCGTTTGACTTCGCAAATCTTCAAAAAATAGTGATAGGTGGTAAGTAATGGGTGATAGGAAGCAATTAGCTGTCAACACTCGCCATTTCTTCCTTATCACCTGTTACTTATCACCTATCGCTCACCTCTGTTTGAGAAAAATTGCACAAATTCCCGCCCGTGCTTTGAAATTTTCGTCGAAGCCTTATAAAATAGTGGTTTCGCAATGAGCGAAATTTCCGAACCTGTAGCAACTGAAGAAAATCCGGCTGCCGCGCCGCAGCTTTCGCACCGGCGAATTCTGTGGATTACGGCGATTGTCTTAATCGTCGGCGTCGCGGTCAGTTTGGTTTACGCGCAGCGGGATTTCACTCTGGGCTTGATAATCGGCGGGCTTCTGGCGTTTCTGAATTACTACTGGCTGAAGCTTTCGCTCAAAAATATTTTTGCCGGGATGACGCCGGGCGGCGAAAAGCCGCGATTTTTAGCCGCGCGATATTTTTTGCGTTACGCGACGCTCGGCGCAGTCGTCGGCGTTGTTTTTATTACCGGAATCGCTTCGATTGTCGGCGTTTTGCTCGGGCTTTCGAGCCTCGCGGCGGCGGTCGTCGTCGAGGGTTTTATACGAATTTTTACATCTAACGACTCTTCTAAACGAGAGGAAATTTAAAATGCTTTTATTTGCAGAAGGCGGACATCATACGCCCGCCGTCGTCGATTTTATAAATCATTATGTGGGCGAGCCGGTGCATCATTTTCAGATGACCTACACCAAGCCGTTCTGGGACAACTACGTTTTCTCGTTTTTCGGCACGACGGCGGAAAACGTTTTCGGACCTTACACGCCGGAGACCGCGATTCCGTGGTACACGATTATGTTCGTCATCGCGTGTATCCTGACGATGGTCGTCATCTGGATTTTTAAAGGAAAGCTGTCGGAAGACGACCCGTCGAACGGGCAGTTGACGCTCGAAGCCGGATTTCTGGCTTTGAAAGATATGGTCGTCAACGTCATCGGCGAGCACGGCTTCAAATATTTTCCGGTCGTCGCCACCTTCGCGGTGCTGATTCTGATTTCCAACCTGATGGGGCTTTTCCCGCTGTTTATGTCGCCGACGGCGCACGTCAGCGTGACGTTCGCGCTCGGCATCGCCTCGTTTATTTATTACAACTACGTCGGCATCAAAGAAAACGGAATCATCTCGCATCTCGGACACCTTGCGGGACCGATTTGGTGGATTGCGCCTTTGATTTTCGTTATCGAGCTTTTCAGTAACCTGATTCGCCCGATGACGCTCGGCATTCGTCTTTTCGCGAATATGTTTGCCGACGAGCAGGTGGCGGCGATTATCTCGGGCTTGTTCCCGCCGTTTACGCAGTTTTTCGTGCCGATTATCCTGCTGCCGCTCGCGGTCTTTATCGCGCTGGTGCAGACTTTCGTTTTCACGCTGCTGTCGATGATTTACATCAGCGGCGTCTCGCACGCGCCGCACGACCACGAGCACGGTCACGGGCACGCCGACGGGCACGACGTTCACGCGGGCAACGCGTTCGCGCACACGGGCGACAACGGCGAAGTTCCGGCGGCGACGGCTTCGGCTTAAAAGTTTTGTGAACGAACAAGGGTGAATGACGAATCGAATCGTGTTTGTCATTCACCGGTTCACGAGTTCCCGGTTCACGATTCGACAAAAATTCGGCTTTGACAAATCGGACGAAATTCGCAAGCAGGCGTTTTATAGCAGTTTAGTCGGCACGCTGACAGGAGCGGCACGTCTCCCAAGACAGTGCGCGGCATACCGGAAGCCGGCGTAATCATACCCGCGCCTCGAGCAGGTTTTGAAAGACGCGTCGAAGCCCGAGAAAAAAAACTAAATTCAGGAGATAAAAATGAACAAAATCAAATATATTTTCTTTTCGGTTCTGGCGCTGGCTCTGATGTCAGTGACGGCTCTGGCGCAGGCTGGCGGCGATGCCGCGGCTGACAACATTTCGACCGTCAACGCTTACAAAGTTCTGGCTGCCGGTCTCGGCTTCGGCATCGCCGCCGGACTGGGCGCAATCGGTCAGGGTAAAGTCGGCGCGGCGGCGGTCGAAGGCGCGGCGCGCAACCCGGGCGCGGCGGGCACCATTCAGACGCTGATGATTATCGGTCTGGCGCTTATCGAATCGCTGGTGCTGCTGGCGCTGGTTATCGTTTTCGCCGTTCTGCGTCCGACCGCCACACTCTAAACGGAAAAATCAATTTACTTTTTACGGGCGAGAGCTTCGGCTCTCGTCCTTTTTTATAATGAAAAACGGCGCGCTAAATATGCGATTAATCGCCCGTATTTACGATTAACCGCCGAAATCGGCGAAAATTCGCGTAAAAGCCGCCGAAACCGGATTTCCGGCTATGGTTACGTTTCATACCTTTTAAGCGAATAACATTATGGTAAAATCTGAGAGTTCGCGTTTTTTACAACCGGAACGCAAGATTTGCGAATCAAAACATTCTGTTAAAAAAGCAACAAAATCAATTTTAAGGCGTAACATTTATTATGGCAGACCAATTTATCGGACAGGTTTTAGGGGACAAATATCGCATTGATTCGGTTATCCGAGACGGCGACCTCAGCAAGGTTTATCGCGGCACGCAGCTTTTGATGGAAAAGCCCGTCGCCGTCAAAATTCTCTCGCCTTCGCTGGCGGTTGATGAGTCGATGGTCAAGCGGTTTTCGGCTGAGGTGCGCACGCTTTCGCGTCTTTCGCATCCGAATATTCCGAGCGTCTTCGACTACGGGCAGGATAAAAACGGCGCGATTTTTATCGTTACCGAACAGGGCGAAGGCGAAACTTTGAAAAACGCGATTCGCCGCGAAGGGCAATTTTCGGTCGCGCGCGCCAACCGGATTACGCAGCAAATCGCCTCGGCGATTTCCGCCGCTAACGCCAACGGCGTCCTGCATCAAAATCTGACGAGCGAAAACATCTTCCTCTCGAAAACCGCGGACGGCGCGGATTTTGTCAAGGTGCTGGATTTCGGCGCGATAGAAAATGATGAACACGGCACATCTTATAATGTCAAAACTTTAGAATATATCTCGCCCGAGCGCTGCGCCGAATCGGCGGAAATAGATTCGCGCTCGGATATTTACAGTCTCGGCGTCATTCTTTATGAAATGCTGGCGGGCGAAGTTCCCTTCACGGGCGAGAACGCGACCGACGTGATGCTGAAACACGCGCAGGAGCCGCCGCTGCCGCTTTCGGCTTTTCGCAGCGATTTGTCGAGCGAGATTGATATGATTGTCCAGCGCGCGCTGGCGAAAGTGCCTGAAAACCGCTATCAATCAGCCAACGATTTAGCCGACGCGCTGAATCGCGCCGCCGTTTTCGCGACGCGTCTTTCACCGGCAGGCGTGCCCGCCGCGACCGCAGCGGCTCTCGACGACGACAGACCGCAGAATAATTTATGGAAAACCGCCTTTATCGTGCTGGCGGGAATCGCCGTGCTGAGCGGATTTTTTATTTATATGACGCAGGTCAAGCAGACGAATCCGCAGACGACACTGCAGACCGACGCCAACGGCTCGCCCGTTCAGCCCGTCAACCCGGCGACCGGGATGACCGAGCAGGGGCTTTCCAATCTGGGCGCGTATCCCTTGCAGGACGGTAATACGAATACTATGACGCAGGATATGATGCCGGGCGGCGACGGTTACGACCCGTGGGCGCGCGGCGGCAGACCGCCCGTAGGAGCGCCGGTTCCGCAGCAATACGTTCCGCCGACCGGGCAATATTACGACGGCAATATCAATCCGGGCAGCCCGTTTATGGCGCCGGACGGCAATCTTTATATCCCCGTGCCGAGAAATAATGCGAACACGAACGTCGCAAACACGCAGCCGAAGCCGAGAATTTCGCCGACCCCGCCAGCCGCAGCCAATACGCAGCCCGCGGCGCCGACGAATACCAGACCGGCAGCCAACACGACGACCGAGCCGAAAACCACCACGACGCCCCGCTCAACTCCGAAACCGGTCGAGCAGCCTAAAACCGACAAGCCCGCTTCGAGCGGAAAGGTCGAGGAAAGTTAGAAACTCAGCCGCGAAAGGACACGAAAAATCAGCCGCAAATCAGACGAGTGAAAAAAGTGAATAATTCGTCTGATTTGCGGCTGATTTCTCTTTGTTCTCCGCGGCTAACTTTTCTTAATTTTTTTCGTGTCCTTTCGCGGCTAGTCTCTTTCGCGACGCATCGGCAATCAGATTGCGAAAGCTCTTTTCGTCATCAAAAATCAGTTCGATTTCCGCGACGCGGCACGGCACACTGAATCGCAAATCTTTTAATTTCACCGCGTCTTTCGCCGTCGTCAGAAAAATTTGCGCGCCGCCCGCGGCTGCTTCCCTTTCCATCTCGTCAACGTCTTTTTGCGTGTAGCGGTGATGGTCGCGAAAGACTCTGGTAAAAATCAGATTAAACTTTTCGCGTCTCAACTGCTCAAAAAAGCTTTCGGGATTACCGAGCGCGCAAAAGGCTGCGTAATTGCTCGCCGCCTGCCGCCCGCCGCTCGTTAAAATCGCAGCTGACTCCGCGCCTTCGCCGCTTTGCGCCTTTGCGGGAAACTCCTTCAGGTTTATTAAATTCGATATTTTATTTTCCGAGACGAAAATTTTACCGTCCGGATTTATCTGCGAAAGCCGCCGCTTCAGCTCCGCAATCCGTTCGGCTTCGACCAGATTCGCTCGCGTAATAACTATCGCGTCGGCGCGTTTCAGATTCGGCAGAGGCTCGCGCAGAATGCCGCCGGGCAGAATTTTCCCGTTGCCGAACGGGTTGGTCGCGTCCACGCAGACGATGTCCAGATCGCGCCGCACGCGCCGGTGCTGAAACGCGTCGTCCAGCACAAACGCCGTGATTCCCAGATTTTCGCGCGCCCAGATTCCAGCGCCCGCGCGATTCCGGTCGGCGATTACAGCAACAGCGGAAACGCCCGACAGCTTACAGGCTAGCTCAAACGGCTCGTCGCCCGCTTTTTTCACGTCGGCGAGAATCTTTTCGCCGTCCGAAACCAGAACTCTTTCGCCCGGATTTTCGCGTTTGTAGCCGCGCGTCAGAATACAGACGCGGTTGCCGTCACCGGCTAAAATTTGTGCGACCCGCGCGACGAGCGGCGTTTTTCCAGTTCCACCGACGGTTATATTTCCGATGCTGACGGTCGGTGCTCCGAGCGAGCAGGATTTGAAAACGCCTTTCTCGTAAAGCGAATTTCTGGCGCGAGCGACAGCGCGATAAAGCAAACCGAATGGCGAAAGAAAAATTCCGTTCATCTGAAAGCATTTTCCCACACAACGGAATAACTGAGAACTGAAGAGCCGTCAGCCGTCAGCTATCAGCGGTCAGCTTTTAATTCTGAATTATCAGTTCTCAGTTCTCAATTAATCTTGTTTTGAGCTTTGAAAATCGGTTTCAGGTATTCAATCGTTTTCCGGCTCGCGCCGCGATTCGACTGCATTACGCGAAAAGCGTTTGCGGCTAGTTTTTCGCGTTCCGGCGGATTTTCCAGAAGGCGACTGAAACTTTGCGCGAGGCGGGCGGGAATTTCCTTTTCGTCGAGCTGCGGCAATTGCAGGAGCGCCTCGTTTTCAAGGAATTCGCGCACGATTTTCTCGAAATTCATCGTGTAAAATCCCGTCACGATTGGCTTTTGCGCCGCTGCCGGTTCCAGGACGCTCTGCCCGCCGTGCGGAATCAGGCTGCCGCCGACGAAAACGATTTCCGCCAAAGGATAGACGGCGCGCAGCTCGCCGATGCTGTCGAGCAGGATTATTTCGGCGGTTTTATCGCGCGGCGAAGGCTTTTCGCTGCGGCGCGCCCAATCGAAACCGGAATTTTTTATCATCTGCGCGACTTCCGCAAATCTTTCCGGGTGACGCGGGACGAGCATCAGGCGCGGCGGCTTGCCGGTCGGTGAAGATTTGTAAATTGTTCTGAAAGCGTCGAGAATCCATTTTTCTTCGGGCGCGTGCGTGCTCGCCGCCACGATTAAAGGCGCGTCCGGCGCGGAAAAGGCGAAACGCTCGCGGAATTCGCCGGTCAGCCTATTTTCCGTTTCGACGGCAAGCGGCTGGTCGAATTTGACGTTTCCCGTGACGTTGACTTTCGTGCTGCTGATGCCGAGCGAAGTCAGGCGTTCGGCGTCGGCTGCCGTCTGCATCAAAGCCAAATCGACATAGCGTAGAACGCGGCGCATCGTTTTCGGAATCCAGCCGTAGCGACTCGCCGATTTTCCGGATAAACGCCCGTTGACAATGGCAATCTTCGCGCCGGAACGGCTTGCCTCGCGCAGAAAATTCAGCCAGAGTTCGGTTTCCATCAGCAGGACGACGCCCGGCTGAATTTTTCGCAAAGCACGGCGCACGGCGAAGCGAAAATCGAACGGGAAATAAAAAACCAGCGCGGCGTCGGCGGCAAAAATCTCCTTTGCCAGCCGCTGCCCGGTCAGAGTCGTGGTCGAAACGACCAATTTGTATTCGGGAAAATTTTCGAGAAGCTCTTTGACGAGCGGTCGGGCGGCTTGCGTTTCGCCGACCGAAACCGAGTGAAGCCAGACGACCGGTCGCCCTTCGGCGTCGAAATCCGGCAGGTGACCCAAACGCTCGCGAAAGCTCGCCGCGTATTTTTTCTGAAAAATAAACCGCGGAAGAAAAACCAGAAAACCGACGGCGAGCAGGAAACTGTAAAGAAAAAACATTTTTTAGAGTTGAGAGTCGAGAGTCGAGAGTC
>JALZHR010000010.1 GCA_030860665.1 Acidobacteriota bacterium | reverse complement strand
TCCGCACGGGATTCCACTCGATGCCGGGCGGAAGTCTCTTAATTTACGGCTCTTTCGGGAAAATCGGCAGCCGCACGCGGGTCGGCGCAGCGCGGCTGAATCCAAACGGCTCGCTCAACGAAAGCTTTCGTTTCGACTTTACCTCGCGCGGAAACGAAAAAATTCAGTATGTAACCGCACTGCCGGACGGAAAAAGCCTGATTTACGGAAACTTCAACCTGGTTAACGGCGAATACGTCCATAATCCGGCAGACGCCGACGATTCATACCGGGTTATTTACAGAGCGCTCGTCAGGCTTAACCCGGACGGAACGCCGGATAATTCCTTTGCGCCGCTCATTAATTCCTTTGAAAAGGTTTTCCGCGTCGTCCTTCAGCCGGACGGTAAAATTATTATCGGCGGTAAGGTCAGTAACGCGGGGTTTCAGAATTTTCTTGTTCGCTTAAACCCGGACGGTACGCCTGATTTGCAATTCAACCGCGTGCCGGTCGTTATGTTTAGCGGGGACGGCTTTGTTACGGACGTTGCCGTGCAGCCGGACGGTAAAATTCTTATTGTCGGTTATTTCAGCCATGTCGGAAGCGTTCCGCGCAATAGAATCGCGCGCCTGATGCCGGACGGCTTGCTTGACGAAACATTTGACTACTCAGGCTTTAATCTGCACCACGATTTGCTCGACAAAATCATTTTGCAGCCGGACGGGAAAACAGTCATCGGCGGCGATATGGTGAACGCGTTTCGCAGCCCGGGGCTGGCGCGCTTTAACCGCAGCGGAACGCTCGACGCCAATTTCAAATGGAATCAGATTCAGGTTCCGACCAAAACGACGGGAATGCAGCCTCTGCCGGACGGAAAAATTTTATTCAACGGGCAAATCGGCGGTTACGGCTTCGAGCTTTATCACCCATTCGGTCTGGCGCTGCTGAATCAGAACGGCGAGGTCGTGTTTCGATACAACGTCCAGCCGATAAAATTTCTGCGCCGGCAGGACGGAAAGATTATACTGCTCGCCGCGCATTCGCAGCCGGGCGAAACCAGGTGGATTATGACGCGAATATTTCCGCAGGGCGGCGCGGACAATACATTCAACTTCAGTTTTGACGGGCGGGTGGAAAATTTCGACGAGATGCCGGACGGCAGGCTGCTGGTCACGGGCGAATTTTCTACCGTCAACGGCTTTCGGCAGTCGATGCTCGCGCGGCTGAACCCGTAAGCGGGGCAATCCTTTTCAACGGCGGCGGGCGGAAAATCGTCCCTTCAGAAAAACTAAAAAGCGCGGTTGAAAGCCACGCCTTTTCTCTCATAAAAATACGAGCCGGTTTTAAATTATTGATAAACGCGAACCGTGCGCGTGTATCGCCGACCGTTGCGCCAGTAGGTCTGGCGAACCATTCGGAAGCCGCGTCTCTGGACGCTGACGGTTCTGCCGCGATTCCAGCGGTCACGATTCCACCGGCGATTACGATTCCAGCCGCGCCGTCTTCCGCGACCGATTTGCACCCTGATTTGCGGCTCTGAATTATATTCCGACGAAGCCGAAGTCGGTCTGTCGCCCGCAATCGCCGCGCGGCTCTCCGCCGGTAAAATGATGACGGCGGATGCCAGCATCAGCACTAAAATACCGAGTTTTCTTTTCATTCTTTCTCCCTTAGTTCGTAAAAATTTACGCCCCGAAAAACGCGGGCGCATAGCTATATCGTAACAGCCGCGCCGTCGAGCGGGCAAATTTTTGGGTAATGTCCTAATCTTGCGGCACTATACTATAGCCGATTTCATTGAAACGAAATCCGCGTTGAATTTGTAGGGGCACGCCCAAGAGCCTGCCCAAAGCGTCCGGATGGACGCTAATCAATATTGATTCAATTCAACCTTGAATTTAATCAATGCGTTCGTTCGCTCCCGCTTATTGGGCAGGCACTTCGGCGTGACACTACATTTGTGTTTCTTTTTATTGAAATTTGCTTTAATTATCTGTTCAGGAAAAATGGCTTCGCTTTTAGGTTAAGCGAAGCCATTTTTTAAGCGTTAAATAAGCTTGCAAATTATCTAACATAAGCGTTCGGAGTGGGAATATCTCCGGTTGCTCCGAACTGTATGCCGGTAAAGCCTGCCGCTGTTCTCAACAGATACCAGCTTCCCGACGAGGGACGGAAGACGCCCAAATCCGCCTTTCCGTCACCGTCGAAATCCGCCGGCGCGGGTTTGTCTTCCGTCACGCCGAAATGCGTTGCCGTGAAAGAGGCGTTCGAGCTGTTGATGATGTACCAATCTCCGACCGACGGACGATACACCGCCAAATCTGCCTTTCCGTCACCGTCATAATCCGCCGGAACCGGTTTGTCTTCCGGTGTTCCGAATTGATTCGGCGTGAATGTGTCGTTGCTGCTGTTGATGCGATACCAGGTGCCGTTTGACGGGCGATAAACCGCCAAATCCGATTTCCGGTCGCCGTCGAAATCAGCCACGAGCGGTTTGTCTTCGGCTGTCCCGAACTGTGCGGCGACGAATTGATTGTTCGAGCTGTTAATCCGATACCAGCTTCCAGCCGACGGGCGATAAACGCAGAGGTCGGCTTTCTGGTCGCCGTCGAAATCGCCGGGCACGGGCAAATCTCCGTTAGCGCCGAATTGAAATGCCGAGAAAGTATTATTCGAGCTGTTCAGCCGATACCAGCCGCCGTCCGCCGGGCGAAAGACGCTGATGTCGGTTTTGCCGTCCGCGTCGAAATCGGCGGGCGCGATTAAATCACCGCCGGCTCCGAACTGGGCGGCGATAAAAGCATTATTCGAGCTGTTAGAGATATACCAGCTTCCAACAGATGGACGAAACACTGATAAATCAGCTTTCCCGTCTCCGTCAAAGTCAAAGCGAGTTGTTGTTTGAGATGTCGTTCCAGTCGTGTTTTGCGAGCCGCCGGCGGGATTGCCCAACTGGTAAAGCGCATAATTTCCCGTATTGACATTCTTTCTATACTCATACAGGCGAAACTGATAGTTTGTATTGCCGTTCAAATTGCCGACGGTCGCGCTGCTGCCCGCACCGCTGTAAACGACAAAGTTTCCGTCACCTAAATCCGCTTGCTGACCGGCTGCGTATTCGGTGCCGTCCAGAGGAAATTTATTCGGCGCGCCGCCCGCCCGCATAATCAGCACGCGCCCGTCGCCGTTTCCGTTTGTCCAGTTAACGGTCATTGAATTGCTCGTCACATTGGAGAAATTCATCAAGGAAGCATTTTGCGTCGGAAAGTCAAAAAAATCGTGCGTCGGAAATGTCGTGGTGGTATTTACGCAATTCCAGCCAAGATTATCCACGGCATTCAAAAAACCGGAAGCGTTCGTGCGTTTGTTTAAAATTACCGCCCAGGTGTACTGGCTGTTAGTCCTGACCATCATACTCGTTGTGCCGTCAAGCGAGCCGCCGTGCCACCAGTTGCCTGAAGAATTTACCTGCCAGCCCTTGGCATAGGCGAAGTTGTAATTGTTTAAAAATGGGGTGGTCATCGTTTGGATAGTGGACGCAGAAAGAATATCGGGACGAGTCGGAAAACCGTCGACCGCCGTTAATAGCCTGAGCAAATCGCGGGAAGTCGCAATCCAACCGCCGTGGGCGTCCATTGCCTCAAGACTCCAGCCGCCGTATTGCCAGGGAACAAATTGTCCGGTTCCGTAAGCTGAAAGCGTCGTAAAAGGGTTGATGTATTCGCCTTCGCGTTCCAGCTTATCCTCAAGCAGGTTTTTGCCCAGACGAATATCGTAAATGCCGAGCGGCGCAAGGATGTTTTGTTTGACGTAATTCTCGTAAGTCATTCCGGTTTTCTTTTCGATTACTTCGCCGAGAACCAGATAACCCATATTTGAATAGCTAAAAACAGTGCCCGGAGTAAAATTCAACCCTTTCTGAATTGAAAATTTAATCATCGCGCGGCGCGTCACCGGATTTGCCTCTCCCAAAGTTTGAGTAACGTGAAGCGGAAATGCAATCGGGTCGCTGTGTCCATAGCCCCAGGGATAAGGCGGCAAAGGATTCGGCGACATCGGCAAATCCCGATTCCAGCCGGCGGAGTGCTCGAGCAGATTTTGAATCGTTATGTTATAAACGCGCGTGTCGGTGATGTTCGCATTGGCGAAATAAGGGTCTGCATTGAGAATTCCGCCGGGACCGAAAACTTTATCGTTCAAGCTCAACTGCCCGTTTTCGATTAACTTCATAATGGCGATAGAAGTAATCGGCTTGGAAATGCTGGCGATGCGAAACATATGATAAGGCTGTGTCGCCTCGGTTCCGGCTTGATTAGCAGCTCCGAAGGCGCGCATATAAATCAGCTTGCCGTTTTTGGTAATGGCGAAGGTCGCGCCGGGAATCTGATAATTGTTTAGGAATGTTTGCATCTGCGTATCGCACTGGCTCATAGAACCGACCGGAATGCCGGTTTGCGCAAATACCGGCAAAGCGAAAGCGATGCTGATTATAAGGATTAATGACAAACGGTAGAACTGTTGGAGACAGTATTTTATCGGTAACATAGTTTTTGTTTTTCCTCTCAAAAATTGCTGAATTATATTGCTTTGCTATGCTTAATGCAAAGTACAACAATGCGGGCGTGAGCTGGTAATTACTAAAAAGCTGACAGTAAAATTTAGCGCAAAGGCTAAATAGATTCGTTTTTCGGTTTTCTACTAATTTATGCTTTGCAAAAAAACAGGAAAAACGGCAATTAAGCGAACTGCAAACTCTAAACTTTAAACTCTAAACTCTAAACTCTAAATTATTTTGGAAAACCTTACCCAAAATAGTTCAGAGTTTAGAGTTTAAAGTTTAGAGTTTACAACTTTCCAGCCCTGTTTTTGTGCAAAGCCACTAATTTAAGGAACGAAAGAATTAGCAATCGGCTTATCCGTTGCATTACCGAATCCAAGTGCAGTAAAACCGCTTGTGCTGTTTAATAAATACCAATTACCGTCTCTGTAAACGGCTACGTCCGTTTTCCCGTCACCATCGTAATCTGCCGGAACCGGTTTATCGGTTGAAACGCCAAATTGAATGGCGGAGAAACCGTCTCTACTTCTCCAGATATACCAGACGCCGTTTGATGAACGGAAAACGGCTTGATCAGCTTTTCCGTCTCCATCGTAATCTCCGACAACCGGTTTGTCTCCTGATGCTCCGAACTGAATAGCGTGGAAACCGTCACGACTTCTTTGGATATACCAAACACCGTCTGAAGGTCTGAAGACCGCGGCATCCGCTTTACCATCTCCGTCATAATCGTCAACTGCGGGTTTATCATTCGGACTGCCCCACGGAATCGGAACAAAGTTCGTCGCCGGTTGCGATGACGGACGATAGTAGAAATATCCCTGCGGATTAGCCTGTGTTCCGACCCGATAAACCCCCATATCGGATTTACCGTCTCCGTCCCAGTCTCCTGCTACGGGAATATCACCTGTCGAACCGAATTGTTCTTCTCTAAACTGATTATTCGAGCTTTGCAGAATGAAGAATTTCGCTTTGCCGGGATCATTAGGATTTTCTCTAAAAACAGCGACATCCGTTTTCCTGTCTCCGTCATAATCGCCCGGTACTAATTTATCCGTCGATAGTCCGAACTGCGGAGCTGAATATCCTTGATTTGATTGCAATAAATGCCATACTCCGCCTTCAGGTCGGAATACTGAAACGTCTGATTTGCTGTCGCCGTCAAAATCAAACGGCACGGAGCGAACGAAAAAAGTGTCTTCAAAAGTTCTCGACTCATAAACCACGCGGAATTTCCATACGCCGGTCATAGCATTTGCCGGCAAAAGGCGGAGAAAACCCAAGGAAGCCGCATTAAAAGTATTCGGACTGACAGACGTCCAGCTTTGATTAACCGTGCCGTCAGGTTGAATCAGGGAAAGTTGGCTCTGCTGTCCTGCAACCAGGTCGCGGTAAGAGGCGGAGACGAAAATTTGACTGCCGGGTGCGAAAACATTTTTCTCGTTAGTAATTGTGGGATTTGGGCAGGGCTGACCGACCGGTTGAGCAGAATGTGTCATCAGCTTATTGATGGCTGAGTCGCGGTAAGCCGGCTGAGCGAGCCAGTAACTGAAATTGTTCATCAAGTTGCAAGCTCCCTGATAAGGGTCTTGTAATTGATTGGCGGCGTTATAAATTTCAAAATGCAGGTGAGGTCCGGTCGAGACTCCTGAACTGCCGATAACACCTAAAAACTCACCTTGCGTGACCATATCCCCGACGGCTTTCGCGGTTAACGAATTAAGCTTCAAATGTCCGTAATGAGAAATCGTGCCGTCTGAGTGGCGCACACTAACGATGTTCCAGGTTGTGGTGGTATTCCACGAGCAGCTGCGGTCGAAATTGCCGTCCTGTTTGAAGATAATCTGACCGTCGGCGGCAGCAACTGCAATGGTCTCGTTGTTGTCCATCTTATTCCAGGCAAACGGAAAATTACTAATATCAGTGCCCTTATGATTGTAACCGGATGCGGTGTCATAGGTTCGTGTTGCGCAGTTGTAATCCTGCAACTGGTTTGTAAAGGCTGGATTATGGTCAACGAAGAAGGGTATGAAATGAACGCCATAATCACTTTCTGCCGCTCCATTAGCACGCACCGGAAAAATAAATTGCGGCGGAGCAAATGAATCGATTGCCGCGAGTTTGCCTTCGCCGCGAAGTTTGTCGATGCTGGATTGCACTTGTTCTAGAAGCTCAGCGCGTTTTTCATCAGTTAAGCAAACGCTGCCTTGAACCTTCTCCTCAAAAATAACAGCATCGGACACGTTTTCAGGCGCGGCTGATGACTGGGCTTTAACCAAATTAGGAGAAGCTGCGAAAAGCAGCAAGGCAACGGTGACACTCAACAACAAACAACTCACATCTGGAAGCAAAAATTTTTCTCTGAACATAGTTTTATTGAACATAGATTTATAACGCCTTTTAAGAGAATACTGTTAATAGTTGTCGTTACTTCCGACAACAGGGTTTTAAGGAAGGCTCCGTCAATTTGAACAGAGCCTTGCGGAAACTAAAAATTTTCTACGGCAGTCGTTTCATCTTCCGGTTCTTTAACTTAGAAATCGCCCGCCGAGCCAAATTGCACAGCGCGAAGTTGACCGTTGGAGCTTTGATAGATATACCAAACCAGTTGTCCGCCTTCATTGCGACGCGCCACGATGTCGGTTTTACCGTCGCCGTCGTAATCGCCGAACAGCGGCGTATCCGTATCTAATCCCCATTGCAGAACAAACATCTGACCGTCCGAACTGCGCCGAATAAAGTAAGTTACCGGCGCGCCCTGAGTAGCTTCACCGTTGGGATCGCGCATTACCATATGGTCTTGTCTGCCATCGCCGTCAATGTCAATTTGAGCGAAGACGAAATTAATATCCGAAGCGGGCGCCGCCGCGCCGCCCCAAAAAACGGTATCCATTATTCCGTTCGAACTGCGATTGGTGTACCAGGCTAACCCGTTGGCAGTGCTGCGGAGAGTCGTTAAATCGCTTTTCCCATCTTTGTCGAAATCGCCGACGATTCCGAGATCGTTCGGTCCCAAGCCCCAGTAATCGACCTGCATTTGATTGTCCGAACTGCGGATGATATACCATTTGCCTTCCGAGCGGCGGTATAAAGCAATGTCAGACTTTCCGTCGCCGTCATAATCGGCTGGAACAATTCGGTCGTTCGGCGATATCTGACCCCATAGCACTTCACGAACCGTGTTCGAGGCGCTTTGCTGAATACGCCAGACTCGGTTAGTTCCTAAGCCGGCAAAGGTCACCAAATCGCTTTTGCCGTCGCCGTCGTAATCGTCCTGCGACGAACTGATGATGCCGGACCCGGCAAACGCGTGAAACGTCATACTGTTGTTTGTACTATTTAAAATGTAGAAACCGTTGTGAGACGGACGTAGCACGCGAATATCCGTGCGCCCGTCGCCGTCAAAATCAGACGGCGTGGTTGCTATTTTGATTTGCCCGCGTATCTCGCCGCTGGGAAAGTTTGTCGTGTGAATGTTGACATACCAGCGTTTGGCGCGTAAATCGGCAACTTGCGCTGGCGTAACGGCAGTCGGCGCGAGGTTGAGCGTGCCGCTCGTGCCGCTCGCTCCCGTGAGATTGAAGAGAACCGGTCCGTTAACGCCGACCGGACCGTTGGTATGAATGTGCGCGGCGGACGCGTTTGACAACAAACCAGTATAAGTGCAACTGAGAGTGATTTGGGTTTCGGCTGTGTCAAGCGTTAGCACGCAACTGCCTTTGCCGGGTGAATGAACCGACGGATTTTCTTGCCCGCCGGTTAAGCTGACCGTGAATTTTTGCTGTGCCGATGCCGTCGTTGAAAATACAAAAGCAGACAGCCCGACGAACAGCATCAGGAAAAGATTTTTTCGCATTTCGCGATACTCCTTAAAAAAAATAAATTTTAGATACCGTTTAATATCAGTCCTGTAATGACAAAAGAATTCTAAATGTTTGCATCAATTTAACAACGCTTTTGTCACTGACGGTTATTTTTTTGTAATGGAGAGTTGTTTATGCAGCCTGAGTCGTTGTTCTTCGGCGAGAAGTTTTTTCCGATAGCTTTTACAGCTTTATAAGACTAATGCAGAAAAGATGAGTTTTGTGTTTAAAAAAGGAAAAGATTATCAGTCTGATTTAGAGCGAATTTCAATAAAAGAAACACAAATGTAGGGGCAGGTCTTGTGCCTGCCCGCGTGAAGCGCGAGC
>JALZHR010000582.1 GCA_030860665.1 Acidobacteriota bacterium | reverse complement strand
GTTCAGCTCGACACAGGTCACATTCTCGTCCGTCCGAACGGCAGAATACACTTAATCGGCAACGGTGCGAACCGCGCCGCTGTATCACAACAAAACACGACTTTTCAAAACGGCATTTACGCTGATTTTGAAAACGACGGGCGCGACAACATCTCGGTTTATCGGGACGGTAACTGGTATTGGCTTAACAGTGCGAATAATTCATTTAACGCCGCCCAGTTCGGTATTGCTTCAGACAAACTAGCGCCCGCCGATTTTGACGGCGATGGCAGAACGGATTTAGCAGTTTTCCGCGACGGCGCGTGGTATATCATTCAAAGCTCGAACGGAGGATTTCGGGCTTTGAATTTCGGCTCGGCTGGAGATTTGCCCAGACCCGGAGATTTCGATGGCGACGGCTTGGCTGATATTTCCGTTTTTCGCCCAACCAATGGCACCTGGTATCGAATAAATTCCAGCAACAACCAGTTTGTCGGCATCCAGTTCGGAGCTAACGGCGACATTCCTGTGCTGGCTGATTTTGATGCCGATGGCAGAACCGACATTACTGTTTTTCGCTCAGGAGTTTGGTATTGGCTCAGGAGCTCGGACAATCAGTTTGCCGCCGCGCAGTTCGGAATCAGCGGCGACATTCCGGTAATCGGAGATTATGACGGCGACAGTCGTGCGGATTTGGCAGTTTTCCGTCCGTCAAACGGGACGTGGTATTGGAACGGTACTCAAGCCGGATTCAAAGCGGCGCAGTTCGGCGCAAACGGCGACAATCCCGTTCCCGGTGATTACGATAACGACGGTAAAAATGACTTAGCCGTTTATCGCAATGGGGCGTGGTATATCATCAATAGCGGCAACAATTCGTTTACGTCACTTAATTTCGGTTTAGCCGGCGACAAGCCGATTGAAGCGGCTTACACGCAGCCGTAAGCAAAAAATAATTTACCGCTGAAAACCTGGAGGGCGATAAGAATTTGGTAAAAACAAATTCTTATCGCCTTATTTTTTCTCCAAAGATAGGGTTATTCTGAAACTTTTAAGAAAAAGGGAATCTCAAGCCTTACAGCTAATTTAAGGATAACCCGCCCCAAAAGAGGGTATGGGGTCAATAAACGATTCAATCGTGTCAGAAATCCTATAAAATTTTCGTAATTTCGCAGATGCTTTGTAAGATTTTCTGTAAAAATAGGTTTTGATTATGACGCCGAATCAGACCATCTACATCATCAATCAATCGCCGGAACTGTTAAAGGCTTGGCGCGAACTCTCTGATTATCAAAAGCGCGCAGTCATCAAAGAATGCGAAAGAACAGAATCGGAAGAAGAGATTGAAATGATTATTGAAGAAATCATTGAAGGTCAGAAAAGATTGTTTTGACTATTCATAAAATTATTTTTTCAAAATCGGCAATTCTGCAATGCGTTACATAACCCGGTTTTTTAATATCTTTAGACGCTCGATAATTCGCTCTTATTTTTAGCCCATAATTGAGTAAATAAGCCTCGGAATTAAAGCAAATATAATATTACATAACTTGGTTATGTAATGCTGATTATTGTTCTTTATAAACCTATAAATAATTGTAAAAGAATAGTTTACAAAACAAATTCAATTCAAATAAAAACCATTTTATTTCTATCTTGAACCTCAAAAATAAACAATTGGAAAAGCGGGCAAACGAAACAAAGGAAACAACCTATAAGAGCCAATGTCCAGTGTTTTTGCCTCTACCTTGTTAATGAATTACACGCCGGAAACAGGATATTTTTTAAATTTACAGGCTGTTCGAGTGCACTATTAAATCGGGCAAGACAGACTACGAGGAATTGATTCTGAAATTAATTTTTTGTGATTACATCTTACTGCCGAATATTGAACAAGCAACTTTTTCAGTCTACCGCAGTTATTTCTTTAGGGTTAAACTACACCTTATAATTGTGCGGTTAGAGATAGTTAGTTCGTGAAACTAGATTAGTGAAGAAGATAACTAACTCGCTTGAAATACCAGGTTCAATTATGAACAGGGGCAATGAAAATTTAGCGTCGAAAAATCCACCCCTGCTCTCTGATAAGTTGCAAAAAGTTGATATGGCGGATGCCCAAATCAGAGCATACGTTCGGAATCTTAATTTTTGTTTGGCTGTTACTTAAAATTTCACCGCTCACAACCGTGCATCTGTGAACTTGAGCTACCGCAATTACAAAAGGGTCTGCCATTGAACGGCTCCGATGAATGTCAACTAAGTTCGAGTGAGGACTCAGAATTCCAGTGACCGCCGTCCGAATATCAATATCTAAAGGCAGGAACATCTGCGGGCGTTGGCGCGCCCAGTCATGAAATCTTAGGGAAAAATTAAGGGAAAAAGCAAAACGGGCATCAAAATGACGCCCGTAACTTATTGAAGATATTGGCTCCGCAGGTAAGACTCGAACTTACAACCCTTCGGTTAACAGCCGAATGCTCTGCCATTGAGCTACTGCGGAAAACTCGTCCGGAGACGAATTTTTAGATTATGGATTTTGTCTTATCTTGTCAAGTTGACTCGCATACTAATCAAAGCACAGCGGAATTTTTGCCGGATTGCGCCGAAAACTTACCGGATTATTAATCGAGCGGCTAAGCGCGCTTTTACGATAGGCGACGGGAAAACGGCTTTATAATTTATCATTTAAATGATAATCTGCAAGCTAAAGTTTATAAATATTCGGATGGCGAGCTATGGCTGATTCCAATTATTATTTCGTCGAGAACGTTCCTTTATACGGTCAGAGAGAGATGGGCTTGGACAGCGTTTCGGCTGAAATGGCTTGCTGGTTCGCCTGCGCCAAAATGGTGCTGGACGCTAAAAAGCCGCAAGCCGTGAAGATTCCGCAGAAGCTCCTGACAGGCGGTCAATACGACCTTCTGGATCTGAGAAAGATTTTGTCGGATATGGGACTGACTTTGCTTAACGGCGACCCGAGCGTGCCCTGGACGGCTAAAAGATTAGCCGACACGCTCGAAGAATGGGGACCGCTCTGCGCTTATGGAAAATTCTTTAAAGGCGATATGGAAACCGGCTGTTTCGGAACGCAGCACTGCATTGTCATTATAGGCGTCGCCGCCGATAGTCTGGTTTATTTTCACGACCCGTGGCAGCCGAGAAAAGACCATATGGGAATCGGCTGGTTTCAGCGCAAGCTTTGCACTATGAATCTCGACAGTGTTTCGGGAGCGTGGGTAAACAAAAAAACGTGGAAGACCATCGAATAATCAATATAGAAATTTCGCCGCAGCTTATCAAAACAAAAACGCTTTCAGACGCTTGATTTAATCCGAAAATCGAGCCGCGCGTGGAGATTAATCTTTGCTACAACACGAACTTATCTTAATTCTCGATTTCGGCTCGCAGTATACGCAGCTTATCGCGCGGCGCGTGCGCGAGCAGGGCGTTTACTGCGAAATCGTTTCGTTTACCTATCCTCTGGAAAAAATCCTCGAGCGCCAGCCGAAAGGCTTGATTCTTTCCGGCGGACCGAATTCGGTTTACGAACCGGACGCGCCGCAGCTCGCGCCGGATTTCTACAGCCGCATCGATGCGCCCTTGCTCGGCATCTGCTACGGGATGCAGCTTCTGGCAAAAGATTTGAACGGGCGCGTCGAGCCGTCGGCGAAACGCGAATACGGGCACGCGAAGCTGAAAATCACGAACGCCGACGCCGCGCTTTTTCGCGACATTCGCGATGGAATCGACGTCTGGATGAGCCACGGCGACCACGTCGTGACGGTTCCGAGCGGTTTTGAAATCGTCGCTTCGTCGAGCGACGGCGCGATTACGGCGATTGAAAATTTGGAAAGAAGGATTTACGGCTTGCAGTTTCACCCGGAAGTCGCGCACACGCCCGAGGGCAAAGAAATTTTGCGCCGCTTTCTGTTCGACGTCTGCGATTGTCGCGGCGACTGGACTTCGGCGCAGTTTATCAGGGAAGAAATCGAGAAAATCCGCGCGACCGTCGGCGAGACTGACAACGTCGTCTGCGGTCTTTCGGGCGGCGTCGATTCGACCGTCGCGGCGACGCTCGTTCACGAAGCCGTCGGCAATCGTCAAACCTGCATCTTCGTCAACAACGGCTTGCTGCGCGCCGACGAATTCGAGCACACGCTCGCGCTCTACAAGGAAAAACTGCATCTGAACGTGCGCGGCGTGGACGCTTCCGCCGAGTTTTACGAGGTCTTAAAAGGCGTCGCCGACCCGGAGCAGAAGCGCAAGGCAATCGGGCGCAAATTCATCGACGTTTTTGACGCCGAGGCGCATAAAATCGGCGACGTGAAATATCTCGTGCAGGGCACGCTTTACCCGGATGTTATCGAATCGGTCAGCCTCAGAGGCGCGAGCGTCACGATAAAATCGCATCACAACGTCGGCGGCTTGCCCGAAAAAATGAATCTGAAGCTGATTGAGCCTTTGCGCGAATTGTTTAAAGACGAAGTGCGTCTTATCGGTAAGGATTTGGGCATTCCGCAGGAAATTCTGGAGCGGCACCCGTTTCCGGGTCCCGGTTTAGCCGTGCGGATTCTCGGCGACATCACGCCGGAAAAAGTCGAGCTGCTGCAAAGAGCCGACCGCATTTTTATCGAAGAGCTGCACAACTTCAATCTTTACAACGAGGTCTGGCAGGCATTCGTCGTGCTTCTGCCGATTCAGTCGGTCGGCGTGATGGGCGATTTTCGCACCTACGAGCGCGCCGTCGCGCTGCGCGCCGTGACCTCGACCGACGGAATGACGGCTGACTGGGCGCGCCTGCCGCACGAATTTCTGCAAAAAGCCTCGTCGCGCATCACTTCCGAAATTCGCGGCATCAACCGCGTAGTTTACGACATTTCCTCAAAACCGCCGAGCACGATTGAATGGGAATGAGGGATTTTAGATTTTAGATTTTAGATTTGAAATTTAGCTGACGGAAATTGATTTTAATCCTTGTATATCAAGTCGCGAAGTCTACCTATTCCTGTATCTTTCTGAGACTTATCTGCATTTATCCGTGTCCGTCTGCGGTTTCATTTCTTCCGCGCGGGCGATTTTGTATGATTGAGAAATGAAGAATTTCAAGCCGAGCAAGGAAGCACTGCGCGATGCCGTCAACCGCACGACCGAAGATTTGATTGATTACAATCTGAAAGTTTTGTTCTGCGGCATCAATCCCGGAATCTGGTCGGGCGCGACCGGGTTTCATTTCGCCAAGCCGGGCAATCGCTTCTGGAAAGTCCTTCATCTGGCTGGGTTTACGGACAGGCAGCTGCATCCGTCCGAGGAGCACGAGCTTTTGGAGCGCGGCTTCGGCATCACCAGTTTCGTCAAGCGCACGACCGCCCGCGCCGACGAGTTGACGAACGAGGAATTCGTCGAAGGCGGAAAGCTGCTCGTCAAAAAAATCGAGAAATACCAGCCGCAGATTTTAGCCGTTCTCGGCATCGGCGCGTATCGCGTCGCCTTTAACCAGCCGAAAGCGAAACTCGGTTTGCAGCCGGAAAAAATCGGCGGCGCGAGCGTCTGGCTGCTGCCGAATCCGAGCGGGCTGAACGCTCATTATCAGGTCGCCGATTTAGCCGCGCTTTTCGGCGAAGTGCGAAAGGCGGTTGAAAAATAAAATTTAACCGCCTAGCATTAAACTATTGAAAAATTTACGGCAGGAAACGGAAAATATAGAGCGGGTCGAGACGAGCGTAAACGGCTTGCGGCTCAACGCGTTTGTTTCAAAAGGCGCGGATTACGCCGGAAAGCCGACGATAATTCTGGTTCAGGGCTTGGGCATTTCAGCCAGTTATATGATTCCCGCGATGTCGGAGATGGCGAAATACGCGAAGGTTTTCGCGCTCGATTTTCCCGGTTTCGGCGACAGCGAAAAGCCCTGGCATATTTTTAATATCACGGAATTGGCGGACGTTTTAGCCGATTGGATGAGCGTCGCCGGAATCGGGCGCGCCGTGCTGGTCGGGCATTCTCTCGGCAGCCAGATAGTGGCGGAATTCGCCGTGCGTCACCCTGAAAAAATCGAGCGCGCCGTGCTTGCCGCGCCGACTTTCGACCGACACGCGCGCGGAGTTTTCCGGCAATTCGGACGCCTGCTTCTGGACTCGCGAAACGAGCCGTTTTCGCTAATTCTGATTGCCTTCAAAAGTTATTTTCAATTCGGTATCAGACGCGAGGCGCGGACGCTGCAATTCGGACTCAAAGACCGCATCGAGGAAAAGCTGCCGCAGATTCGCGTCCCGACGCTCGTAATCAGAGGCGAGCTGGACCCGGTCGTGCCGCAGGGCTGGGCGGAAGAAGTCACGGCGCTTTTGCCGGACGGAAAACTGACCGTGATTCCGGGCGGAACGCACGGCGTAAACTACAATTCGCCGCAAAAATTCGCCGGGGCGGTGCGCGAGTTTCTCGGTTATTAAATTAACGCGCGGATTCGGAAACTATTAAACGACAGCGACGAGGAGCGAGGACGAAAAATTATGGCTTCAGAATGGGCGGAAGAAGCGGACAGGCAGGCAAAGGCAATGACGCGCGATTTGATTGAAGTCGGCAGGACGAAGGGCTTTCGCGTCGAATACCAGAAACGCGAAGCCCGCTTTATGCTGCGTGCCGGGACAATCATCACCTATTTTTCCGCGCACGACTACGAAACGCCGAAAGGAATGGACTGGCTGCAACTGCGCATCGACGTTCTCAAACAGGTCAAACAGGGCGGGCAGCAGCCGGAAGAACCGGCGGAAGAAGAACAGATTGCTCCCGGTAACGGTTAAAACCGCGAATGAATCCCGAGTTACCCCGAATATCTCTACTGCCGCCGCCGCTCGCGCCGTTGATTTCCGGCTACCATTGGCGGCAGATTCACGTCGGACAGTCAATCGCGCGGATTTTCCGGCTGGATGCGGAAAATAAAGATTCGCTTTATCTGAAAATCGCCGCGCGCCGGAATCCCGCTCATTCGCTTTGGCGGGAAAAAACGAAGCTGGATTGGCTCAGAAACTGGCTTCCAGTGCCAAAAGTTTTGTCGTTTGCCAGCGACGAGGAAATTGATTATCTTTTGCTTTCCGCAATTGGCGGCGTCGATGCCAGCGACGATTCTCTGAAAACGGACGTTCCGCGCGTAATCGCCGAACTGGTCGGCGGCTTGAAGATGATTCACGCTCTGCCGGTCGAAAACTGCCCTTTTGACGAGAGAATAGAGCGCAAAATCCGTCTGGCGGAAAAGATGACGAAAGATAATCTGGTTGACGAAGACGACTTTGACGAGCAGCGGCGGGGCAGAAGCGCCGAAAGCCTTTTCAGAGAATTAATCGAGAATAAGCCGACAGCCGGCGAAGATTTGGTTTTCACGCACGGCGACTACTGCGTGCCGAACGTCATTCTCGAAAACGGAAAGCTCGCCGGTTTTGTCGATTGGGGAAACGCGGGCGTCGCCGACCGCTATCAGGACATCGCGCTGCTAACCCGCAGCGTTATATACAATTTCGGCAAAGAATACGAAAAAAGCGTCTTTGAAGCCTACGGCATCCGGCAGCCCGATTGGAAAAAAATTCACTTCTACCGCCTGCTCGACGAGTTTTTCTAGCAATTAAAATAAACTGAACGGGCGGGAAACGTCGCCGCAAATAAAGGGTTAAAAGATAAAGGCATTTTGTGGTAAATTTGAAACGGGCGCTTGATTAGCCGTTTTTAAGCCTGCGTGCTAATCCGAAATCAGCCCGCGAATTCTTCATTAAAACGAAAAGGAAACTGCCATGAAAAAAGAAAAAGATAATAAATCAGCCGAAAAACAGCAACAGGAAGACAACGAAAATGCCGGAAAGCTGTCCGGAATCGGCGCGGGCGTAATC
>JALZHR010000563.1 GCA_030860665.1 Acidobacteriota bacterium | reverse complement strand
GGTCTGCGGCGATGATAAGCTGGTCGAGCGTTTCGCCCGCGCGCGGATACGCCGCCGCGCCGAGGCTGACGCCGACCTGCGCGAACCTGCCGTCGCCGACCGGCAAAACGAAATCGCAGACCGCTTTTTCCATTCGCTGGCAAAGCTCGCGGACGCCTTCGTTACTCATTTCCGGCACGATGACGACGAACTCGTCGCCCGCGTAGCGCGCCAGAAAATCATAATCGCGAAGCTGCCCGCGCATCACTTTCGAGATTTCTCGCAGCAGAACGTCGCCGGTTTTGTGACCGAAAGTGTCGTTGACCGATTTAAAGCCGTCGAGGTCGAGCATCAGGACCTGAAACTCGCTGCCGTTGCGGCGGGCGCGGGCGATTTCCTTTTCAAACTGCATTTGCAGGCTGCGCGCGTTCGGCAGCCCGGTCATCGGGTCGGTCAGCGCGCGCGACTCGGTTTCGGCGTGATAGAGCGATTTTGAAATGGCGTCCGCCGCAATCAGCGAAATCGTCTCCAGCAGGCGCATATGCTCGTCCTCGTAGCCTTCCAGCTCGCAGGAATACAGCGAAACCGCGCCGATTAGACGGTCGTCCGCCAGGAGCGGCAGGGACGCCATCGCCGTGTAATCGAGAATAAAATCGTGCATCTCGAACGAAAAATCGAGCGCCGGATTGACGTTGTAAACGGGCAGGCGTTTCTTCAGAGCGTAGCCGGTTGCGCCCTCGCCGCTTTTGACCCGCTTGCCTTTCAGCGCCGCGCCGTTTTTTCCTTCGGCATAGACGGCGGTCGCCGCGTCCTTCGTTTCGTCCAGCAGATAGACGACGCACGTATCGAACGGGAGCAGCTCGCCGATTTTCGTCGTAAAGCGCGAAAGCGTGTCGGGCAAATCCAGCGACGAGCTGAAAACTTTCGCCAGCTCGTAAAGCGTGAAGACCTCGCGGTTGGCGCGCTTGATTTGCTCGACGTAATTTTCGTTCGCCTCGCCCGCGTCGATGCCGAAAATATTGGCTTCTTCAAAGTCGAAGCGATAGGAAAGTCCCTGCGCTTCGATTTCCGCTTCAAAGTGCTGTAGATTCCGCAGAAAAATATCGACCAGCTTTGGGTCAAAGCGTGTTCCGGCGGCGCTCAGAAGCAGGCGGCGCGCCTCGTCGCGCGAAATCGCCGCCCGGAAAGGACGCGCGCCGCGCAGCGAGTCGTAAGCGTCGGCAATTGCCAGAATCCGCGCCGTCAAAGGAATGTTTTCCTTTTTCAAGCCTTCCGGGTAACCGCTTCCGTCCCACGCTTCGTGATGATATTTGACGGTCGGCACGACCGGGCAATCGAATTTCACGTCTTCCAGAATCGACGCGCCGACCGAGGCGTGGATTTTCATTTTTTCCATCTCGGCGGGCGTCAGCGTGCCGGGTTTGTTCAGGATATGGTCGGGCACGGCGAGTTTTCCGATGTCGTGCAGCAGCGCGCCCGTGCGCAGGGCGTTTATTTCCTTTTCCGACAAGCCTAAAATCTCGCCGATGCCGACGGCGTAAATCTGCGTCCGGCGCACGTGTCCCATCCCGACCTGGTCGCGCGCGTCGATAGCCGTCGCCAGCGCCTCGACCGTCGCCAGGTGAATGCGGCTGGCTTCCGTAATCTCTCTGGTTTTCTGCGCCAGTCTCTGCAAATGAATTCGATAGGCGAGATGCCCGAAAATCGCCGTCGGCAGCACGACCAAGCCGAAATCGACGCCGAAATGACGAAACGCGAGATGCAGCACCAGCATCGCCGCCAGCGCGACCAGATAATTGGCAATCGTCCGCGTATATCTGTTTTTCCAGGCGCTCCTGAAACCTTCTTTACCGTCGAGCGCCAGCAGAGCAGAGCTGAGCAGCGTCGTCAGCAGATAATGCGTGAAAATCATCAGCGCGGCGGCGAGCAGAAACCAGCCGGGATTAATCGGTTTGTCGGCAACGCTCCAGCCGCCGAAATCGGCAAAGCGGCGCAGAACGAAATAAAAAAGCTCAGCCGCCGCAAAGGTCGAAACCGTGTGAATCAAAATGCCGTAAAGCCATTTGATTTTGTTTTTCGTCGTCCGGTAGCGCACGGCGGACGAAACCAGGCTGAGCAAAACGCCGCCCGCCGCGCCGAGCCAAATCGTGCCCCAGAAAACAAAAACCTTGCGCGGCGAGATGGTCAGATTTGTTTTCGGAATCTTGAACTGGTATTGATTGGCGAGCGCCGCCACAATCAGCGAGACGGTGAGGATGATTAATTGCAGAAAGGTAAAAGAAAAACAGCCGTAAATCGTATAGACGAACGCCGCCGCGCTGACCGCCAGCAGCACGCCGCCCAGAATCTTAGTCGAACGACCGTATTCCGAGAGGTCGAATTGTTTCACTGCCTTTACTTCCAAATCTGATTTTTTAGACATTTGTTCAGAAACCGAATAGCTTGCTCGTTGTGGAAAAATTGCGGGCGCCACCTCAAACGCTTCTTCTGAAAAATCTTCAATTAAACTACGGCGTATAGCCGCTCGGACACATTACAAATTTCGTGCCGAACTGTCGCAGATAAATAAGTTAGATAATCATTGATTAATAAAGCCGGGTAAATTCCGAATAAATATTTTCCGTTCAAACTGACCGTTCAAATTGATATAATCGAGTCAAAATGAACGCTCCGGCTGCGCGCCGCGAAAAGTGGCGGGCAACCGGAAAAGCCCGCAAAAACTCTCAGGTAAAGCAAAAATTTTTGCTTCGCCGGAAAAAGACCTATAAAATGCGGAAAGTGTTATTCAGAATTCAAAATTCGAGCTTTTTCGGACGACTCGCTCCTGCGCGTCACCTGCGCGCCGTAATTTCGCTGCTTCTGCTGACGGTTTGCTGCTTGCTGCTGACCGCCCGCGCGCAGGACGACGTGATTCGCGTCGAAACGGACGTGGTGGCGTTTGAGATAAGCGTGACCGATAAGGACGGAAAGCCCGTGCGCGGGCTGGAAGCGACGGATTTCAAGGTTTATGAGAACGGCGTGGAAAGAAAAGTCGATTTTTTCGAGCCGCTCCGGAAAACCGATGAGAGCCGTCCGCTGTCCATCGTCTTCGCGCTCGACGTTTCGGGCAGTATGACGCGCGAAGAACTCGTCCGCCTGCGCGACGCGATGCAGAAATTCGTCGAGCGCCTTGCCGATTATCAATCGTATTTCGCGGTGATGACTTTCGGAATGGAGGTCAAGACGCTGCAATCGTTTACCAACAAGCGCGAAAAGCTGGAAAAAACTTTCGACAAGATTCTAAAAGACCAGGACGGGCTTTCGACGCACGCTTACGACGCGACCGACGACGCCATTCGCCTGCTCAGAAAAAAAGCGCCCGAAGCGCGCAACAATAAATTGATGAAACGCGCCGTCATCCTGATAACCGACGGCTTTCCGGTCGGCGACGTCGTCTCGCCGAAAACCGTCATCGAGCGCGCCAACCAGGCGGAAACCAGCGTTTATTCGGTAATTCTGCCCTCATATTCGCGATTGCAGGGAACGAGAAAACCGCTGCTGACGCCGCTCGAAGCGAGTGGTTTGATTGAGAGGACGGGCGGCAAAACCTTCTACGCGACGCAGACCGATTTCGAGCCGCTTTTCAAAGCCCTCGCCGAAGAAATCACGGCTTCCTACGTGCTGGCTTTCTATCCGCCGGAAGAAGATAAGACAAACGGAAAATTCCGCGAAATCAGAATCGAATCCACCAAAGGCTACCAGGTCAAGCAAAATCGCGCGGGCTACCAGTTAAAATAAATGCAAAACGCAAAATGCAAAGTGCAAAATAGAAGGATTTGGAATTAATTCTTTTTCCTCACATTTTGCATTTTGCATTTTGCGTTTTGCATTAGTAACGGTCGTCTTCGTAGTCGTAGCTGTCGAAGTCTTCCTCGTCGTAATCGTCTTTTTCGCCTTTGTCTTCGTAAAGGTCTAATTCAAACGGGTCAAGCCCGACCACCTCCAAATCCGAGCCGCATTCGTCGCAGGTCACCAGGTCGCCCTGCTCGGAGTCGGCATCGACGTAAACTTTTTCGCTGCATTCGGGACAACTTGCCGTAGGCACAAATTTTACCTCCAGTAATTTCAATAATTTGATAAAAAATTGCTCTCAAAAATGCCGGTAAAGATATGATATGGATTAAAAATCCATTTTGGCAAGAAAAGATTAACGAATTTTTCAGAAATCTTTTTCGGCTTTGAAAAACCGTCGAACGGCTTCACTATTTGCGATTTACGTTTTACGATTAAGCGATATGGAACTTTATTTTCAGGTTATCAGCGATGCCGAGCGCCTGCGCGAAGCGTGCGAAAAACTCTCAGCCGCCGATTATCTCGGCTTCGACACCGAGACGACCGAGCTTGACCCGTATCAGGGCATCGTCCGCCTCGTCCAGTTAAGCGACGGAAAAGACACGAGCGTCATCGACCTCAAACCGTTTGCCGACCGCGGCGACGTAAAAACGATGCCCGAGCTTGAGCCTTTGCGAAAGCTTCTGTCCGCGCCGAAACCGATAAAAGTCGCGCACAACGCGAAATTCGACGCCAAGTGGATAAAACATTACCTCGGCGTCGACATCAACGGGATTTTCGACACGCTGCTCGCCAGCCAGTTGATTGCGGCGGGCGACCAGGACCGGCGGCACAACTTAGCCGAAGTCACGTCGTTTTTTCTCGGCGTCGAGCTGGACAAATCCGAGCAGGTCAGCGACTGGAACGCGCCGGAACTGTCGCAGGCGCAAATCGAATACGCCGCGCGCGACGCCGCGACGATGGTTCCGCTGCGCGAAAAAATCGTCGAAAGATTAAAGACCGACGATTTGATAAAAGTCGCCAAGCTCGAATTCGACTGCGTGATGCCGGTTGCCGCGATGGAATTGAACGGATTTTTTCTGGACTCGGCGCGCTGGCGCGAACAGCTCGAAAGAGTGAAAAAGGAACAGGCGGTCGTCGCGCTGGAATTGCAGCAGATGCTTTCGGCGGGCGTCGCGCAGGCGTCGCTGTTCGGCGCGGCGGAAATCAATCTCGACTCGCAGGCGCAGGTCACTGACGCGCTGAAAAATCTCGGCGTTCCCGTTCCGGCGACGACGCGCGGCTGGCAGCTGCAGCCGCTCGCCGCCGATTACCCGGTCGTCGCAAAGCTTTTGGAATATCGCAGCGTGGCGAAATCCCTGACCAGCTTCGGCGAAAATATTCTGGAATTCATCAAGCCGCAGACCGGCAGAATCCACGCCGATTTTCGCCAAATCGGCGCGCCGACCGGCAGATTTTCCTGCAACAACCCGAATTTGCAGCAAATCCCGCACGCCGAAGAATATCGCCGCTGCTTCCGCGCGCCCGAAGGCAGAAAGCTCGTCATCGCCGATTATTCGCAGGTCGAACTGCGAATCCTGGCTGATTTCTCCAACGACGAAAATTTTATCAGGGCTTTTCAGAGCGGGATGGATTTTCACTCGGCGGCAGCCGCGCAGGTTTTCAACGTGAAGCCCGAAGACGTCACGCCCGACCAGCGCTCATTCGCCAAACGCCTGAATTTCGGCGTCGTTTACGGCATCGGCGCGTCGCGCTTCGCGATGATGACCGGCTTGCCGCAGACCGAAGCCGAAAACATTATGCGCCGCTATTTCGCCACCTATCGCGGGCTGGACGCGTGGCTCAGAGACGCCGCCCGAAAAGTAACCGCCGAACGCCTCGCGCGAACCGCAACCGGCAGAATGATGCGCTTCCGCTACGACGAAAACGACCGCGCCCAAATCGCGGCGGCGCAGCGAAACGGCAAAAATATGCCGATTCAAGGCACGTCCAGCGACATTCTCAAACGTGCCCTGCGCCTTCTGCACGACAAATTCACCGGAACTTCCGCGCGCCTCGTCAACATCGTCCACGACGAAGTAATCGTCGAATGCGACGCCGCCGAAGCCGAACAGACGCAGAAAAACCTGGAAGACGCAATGTGCGCGGCGGGCGAGCAATACATCAAAAAAGTCCCCGTCAAAGTCGATTCAAAAATCGCCGACGAATGGGCGAAGTAAAAGTGATGAAACCGCAGATGAACGCGGATAAACGCAGATTTAAAAGTAGACTGCGCGGCTTGGTGGACAGGATAGGCAGGATAAGTTCTTTGTTCTTAATCCGCGTTTATCCGCGTTCATCTGCGGTTAAATTCCCTAAGATTTCTTAGCGATAACAGCGAAATAATTCGCGCTTTCCGGCTCTTCGATAAATTTTTCGACTTGCCAGTTCGTATCAGCGAAAATGTCTTTCATTTCCTCGGGCGAGACGAAAAGATAGTCGAACCATTCGCCGACGGCTTTGCCGTAGCGGACGCGCATTCGGATTTGCCCGGGCATTCTGCCGCGCTTTTTGTTTAGTTTGTGATATTCCAGATGATTGCGGTCGTCGGTTTTGTAAGGATTGCGCGTGCCGGCGATGATTTTAGCGCCGCCGGTAGTGATGCGATTCATTTTTTCGAGAATCAGCTTCGCATTTTCCCGGTCGCCGAATAAACCGAAGTTATTGCCGAGCATCAGGATTGTGTCGAAAGAATTCGGTTTGAATTTATCTATTTCGGAAATCGGGCGAACCAGCGTTTTTTTTAAGCCTCTTAATTTACAGACTTTAATCGCGCCGGGCGAATTGTCGATGCCGGTTACGTCGAAGCCTTTCTGCTGTAGATAGAGAGAATGACGACCTGCGCCGCAGCCGATGTCGAGGATTTTGCCGCGCGCCAGCCTGACGGCTTGTTTTTCGAGCGGCGACCATTGCTCGTATTCGGTGAAATACAAACCGAAGTCCGAGCCGAAATCTATGTAATTATCGTCGCGCTCGATGATTTCCGCCGTCGCCGTACGG
>JALZHR010000560.1 GCA_030860665.1 Acidobacteriota bacterium | reverse complement strand
CTCCAAGCCGGTCATCATATAAAAGGTCGTCGTTTTGCCCGCGCCGTTTGCCCCCAAAAGCCCGACGACCTCGCCGCGCTCGACAAAAAGGCTGACGTCGTCGACGACGCGCCGCCGCCCGTAGGTTTTCTGCAAATGCACGGCAGCCAGCGCGTTGACCGGATATTCCTCGTAATCGCCGTTTGAATGCAGAGATTTGTTGGAGCTGAATACTTTAAACATTCAGGAAAAGTTTAGCTTAATTTTATGTTTTTTTCATTCGGCGGGATAAAAACGCGGCGCTTCACGATTAGGATTGCGGGAGACTACTCGTCTTTCTTTTTCTCGTCGTCCTTCAGGCGAGAGAGCAGTGGATTTACTTTTTCGTCATTGCTTTGCGGCGGGTCGGCGATGCCCATTCCCCACACCATCCAGACTATAAAACAGGCAATCACCAGAGCGAAGAAGATAAACCAGAGAGAAATGTCGCCAGAATGAAAATAAAATAACATTGATACACCCTTATTCGGTAACACAAATTAAGTCTTTATCGACAATACCGGTTATTTTCTTAACCGTAAAACGAATTTATGATGCCGCCGTGCGATTTCGTGTTGACTTGAATGTGCACGGGTTTATTCAAAGACGGCAAATCTTCGGCGCAATAAAAAAGGCAAAGCGCCGGCTGATGTTTTTTTTCATTTTGCGCTTTGCCTTTTCGACCGGCTTATTGTTTTTTCACTTTATAAACCGAGCGGATTCTGCCCGTGCCGTTTTGCTTGCTCGCGCCCTGGCTGAGCACGCGGTTCTCGCGCAGGTAAACCGTTAGTTGGGCGCTTTGCGACGAGCCTTGCTCGGCGTCCTCGACGCTCGCCGGGTTGCCGCGCAGGATTACGACTTCGTCGGCGGTCGTATATTGCGCGTAATCGCCGGCGGCGCGGCGCTTCGGCTGTGTGACGACGACGTTGTTCTGCGCAATCGTCTGCATCACTTCGTTGTTTTCGTTGAGAAAAACATCGGTCACGCCCGAAACGATGCGGTCTGTTCCCTGACGAATATCGACGTTTCCTTCGTATCGCAACTGGCGATTCTGGTCGGTGTAGGAAATGCGGTCGGAGGCGGCGAAAACCGGCTGCGTGATTTCCTTTCCGTTTTCCCTGCGCCGGGCGTTGTAGAGCAGGCTCTGGACTTTGCCCTCGCCGTCCATTCGCTTGTTTTTCTGCTGGAAAACCAGTTTTTCGGCGCGGACGTAATTATTTTCCTGCCACGCGCGGGCGTTGCCGGAATAAACGCCGACTTCCGTGCGGTGGTCGAAATCGGCGCGTTCAGCCGTGACGAAAACCGGCGCGCTCGTTTTGCCGAAAGGCGTCGAGCCGTTCGACTGCCGCTGGCTGTAATAAGTCGTCGAGACGCGCCCGCGCAGGGCGGATTTTTCGCTGCGCGTGTCCCAGTCAATCTCCGTCGCCTTGACGCGCGCGATTGAATCCCAGACGGTCGGCTCGCCGCCGCGCAGACGGACGACTTCGTCGTTTGCGGTATAAGTTATCTGGCTGGCGACGCCGTTGCGGTCAAGCTCGCTGAATTTCGCGTTTCCGACCGCGTCGAAACGCTCTACGTCGTGCGTTTTCTGATTGAAATTGGAAACCAGCTTTTCGGCGGTCAAGGTTCGCGTTCCGCGATTTTCGCCCGCAACGGTCGGCGTTTGAACGGCTTTGGCTTTTCTCGTCGCGGTGCAGGTGCGCGGATTGTTTCCGGCGTAGAAATCGCAGTCGAAACGCGGCGCGGTAATCGTCGTTTTATAATTTTCCGCTTTCGCCTGCAAAGGCTCGACGAACAGCTCCGCGTTGCCGACGGCTTCGGCTTTCAGAATGTCTCTGCCGCCCGCGTTCAAATCGGTTTTCACGGCGTCGGCAACCAGCTTTTTGTTGGAAGCGTCGGCTTTGCCCTGCGGCGCGGTCAGAGTGATTGCCGTGCGCCCTTCGGTCTGCATCTGATTCAAAATGTTATTCGCAAAAGCGAGACGCACGGCGACGGGCGCGGACATCGTCGCTTTCGTGTAATCCTGCGGCTGCGCGGGAACGAGCACGACGTTTGCCGAACCGGACGCCTTCGCGTTCTGAACGTGCTGATTTTCCGCGAAATTCGCGTTCAGCTCGTTTGCCGAAACTTCGGTCGTGCGCTCGGGCGCGGATTGTTTCAGATAGGCGTTGCCGTAAACCAGCGTGCTGCGGACTTTTTTATTCGCGAAAAGCTCAGCCGTTATCCGGTCGCCTTTAATAAAAGTTTCCGCCTGCGTGATTTCCGCTCCGCCGCCGAGAAAAATTTTCCCGTTCGACTGCTCGTAAATCGCTTCCTGAGAGCGAATCGTGGTCGGCTTTTCGTCCTCGATGGTGACGATTTCGACGTTGTTTCGCAAATCGAATTTATCAATCGGCTTTTCGTAAACCGCTTGCTGCGCGCGGATGCGGGTCGGTTTTGAATCGCTGCTCGTCGTCTCGATTTCGACGTTTTCGTTTAACTCGATGCGCTTTAATTCGCCCTCGAACGTCGCCACGGCGCGGCTCGCGCGCGTTTTCGCGTATTTCCGGCTGGCGTCCGTCGGTTTAACGAAAACTTCGACGTTTCCCGCGAGTTCGAGTTTATTAATTTCCTTATCGTTGAAAAACGCCGTCACTTTTTCGGCGCGCACGTCGGTCGGCTGCGACAGCGCGCCCGCGTTCGTTTTCGGCACTAAATTGATGTTGACGTTTTGTTCAAGCTCGATTTTTCCGGCGAGCTGTTCCAGCAGGGCGCGACCGGAAGTAATCCGCGCGCTCTGAACGTTGGCGTTTGCAAGCTCGTCATCCTGCGCGGTTCCGTCCGCAAAAGCGTCGATTTCCACCTGATTTAAAAGCTCCAGCCGCTTGTCTCGGACGAAAACTTTCGCGCCCGTCGCTTTGCCCGAAATATTCTCGCGCGAAAATTCGACCAGTTCTTCCGATTCGGCGATTTCCGTCGCCTTGTCATAGCCGATTTGCTCGGATTTCACGCGCAAGCCGTCGCGCGTTTCGATGTTGACCGCGCCCATAAAATAGGCGTTGAAATTTTTGTTTTCGGCTGGAATGTAGATGGCGCGGTTTGCCGAAATCCGGTCGGGATTTTCGTTTTCGGGATTGTAAACTTCCAGATAGACGTTTTCCAGTTCCTGGTGATTGTCGGAAAAAGTCGTCGCCTTGTCGGCTTTGATGTAATATTTGACCATGCCGTCCTCGACCTCGCGCCGCTCGAAACCGCTGACGACCGCGACGACGTCCTTTGAAAGATTCGTCGGTCCGCCTTTCATCCGAAAATCCTTCGCGCCGCGGTTGTAATAAAACCCGACCCCGATTGCCAGAATCGTCACGGCAAGCGCAATCAGCGCGAGCGCGCGAAAATAAACGGGCGTGCGGGCGCGCAGCTTGAGGTTACTTACTTTTTTGCGTTGGATTTGCGGCATTTATTAGTGCAAAGCTAATTATAAACTTTTTAAATCTTCAATCACCAGCTGCAATCTGGTGTTCCCGTTCCAGGTGTTCGCCTCGGGCGTGTATGCTATTTCGATGCCGGTTTGCGGTTTCAAAGTTTGCCCTTTTGATTTTTCCACGCCGTCCCACCAAACGGCTTCAAACTGCTTGCGCGTGCGGTCGGTCAGCCGCAGCTTCAGGTGCCTGTCCTTCATCACGTATGGCTCGTCTACCAGAAATAAATCTTTTGTGGCGAAAACCGGCTTCGGATTGCCCGCGCCGAACGGTTCCAGACATTTCAGCTCGTTGACGACGTCCAGATTCAAAGTCTGCGAGGAAACGAGTGCGTCGATTCGGATTTCGGGCGTCAAATCGTCTTCGGTCAGATTTTCGCGGGCGTGCGCGTTCAGCTTTTCTCTTAATAAATCTATGTTTTCGCGCCGAATCGTAAAGCCGCACGCCGCCGCGTGACCGCCGTGTTTTTCAAACAAATCGACACACGAATCCAGCGCATTTAATAAATGATAATTTCTGATGCTGCGCGCCGAGCCGTGCCCCAAGCCGTCCGGCTCTACGGAAATGACGAGGCTCGGGCGAAAAAGATTCTCGGCGATGCGCGACGCCGCCAAGCCGATGACGCCGCGATGCCAGCCGTCGCCCGCGATGACGGCGACGTGCGATTGTTTCGCGCTTCCGCCGCCGTCCAGATAGCTTTGCAGCGCGAACTCGAAAATCTGCCGCTGAATCGTCTGCCGCTCGCGGTTGCGGCTGTCGAGATGCGCGGCAAGCTCGCGCGCCTTTTCAAACGAATCGGCTTCAAAAAGCTCGACGACCGCGCGCGCCGCGTCCATTCTGCCCGCCGCGTTGATTCTGGGCGCGATGCGAAAACCGATGTCGAAACTGGTCATCGTCGAATTGCAGTCGGCGACTTCCATCAGCGCGCGCAAGCCGAAATTTTTCGCCTTCGGCAAATCGAGCAAGCCCAAAGCGACAATCGCGCGGTTCTCGCCCGTCAGATTCATCATATCGGCAACCGTGCCGAGCGCGACTACTTTCAGAAAGCCGTTGACGAGCTTTTCCTTTCCCTTTTCTCTCAATAAAGCGTGCGCCAGCTTAAACGCAACGCCGACGCCAGCCAGATTTTTGTCGGGATAATCGCAGCCCGTTTGATTCGGGTTGACGACGGCGAAAGCGTTCGGGTTTCCCTTCGCCTCGTCGGAAAGATGGTGGTCGGTGACGATTAAATCGACGCCGTTTTCGCGCGCCCAATCGGCGGCTTCAAAGGCGCGGCTGCCCGTATCGACGCTGATGACGAGCGTGTAGCCTTTCTCTTTCGCCTCGCGCAGTTTTTCGATGTTGATGCCGTAGCCTTCGGTAAAGCGGTGCGGAACGTGAAAGCCGGTTTTTGCGCCCAGAATTTCCAGAGCCTTTCGCAAAACGACCGTTCCGGTCGTCCCGTCAACGTCGTAATCGCCCCAAATCAGAATTTTCTCGCCAGCTTCAATCGCTTTGAAAACGCGCGCCACAGCCTTCTGCATATCGCGCAGAAGGTTCGGCTCGTGCAAATCCGCCGACTTCGGATTCAGGAATTTAAAGGCTTTTTCCTCCTCGTCGTGCCCGCGCGAAATAAGCAGAGCGGCAGCCAGCGGCGAAATTTTCAGCGCCTGTGAGAGTTTTAAAACCTGCTCGCGGTCGTGCCTTGTAATGTTCCAACGTTTCATAGATTAGCGAGTAGCTATTAGCAATTAGCTGTTAGCTGTTAGCTAAACCAATATGCATTCCAGAGCTTAGCAATTAGTTTAAATGATTGGCATCCGGCTAGTAGCTAACAGCTGATTGTTAACGGCTAACTCTTAGCTTTTGGATGAATGAATTCAACATTTTTTTAACTTCGGTTAATAAATTTGTTGATTTTTCATAATTTCCGATTTCGAGTAAACCCAAGTCTTTTGCCAGAAGCAAATGATATTCCAGTTCGCTGGCTGAACCCATCGCTATTTGCAAAAATCTGGCAAACTCAACATCGCCGTTTCTGCCGCTGCCTTCGGCGATATTCGCCGGAATTGAAGAACAGGCGCGGCGAGTTTGACTTGTTAATCCGAATAATTCTTCTTTCGGATAATTTGCTGTTATTTGATAAACCAAAAGCGTAAGTTCATGCGATTTTCTCCAAACCGTTAATTCACGAAAATCTTTCATAATTAGCTGTTAGCTGTTAGCTGTTAGCTGTTAGCTGTTAGCTGTTAGCTGTTCGTCTGGCTAAAAGCTAACGGCTAATTGCTAACAGCTAATTGAGGACTTAATAAACCGAAATATAATAAGCCTAAAATCACTGCCCCTAATAAGATGCGGTAAACGATGAAGACGGCTGTCGAGTTTTTTCGCAGAAAGGCGAGCAGCAGCCAGATGGAAAGATAGCCGACGACTGCCGAAACCAGAATGCCGACGCCGAGCGGCGCAAAATCTTCTTTAGGCAGAATGTGCCACGCTTCTTTGAGTTCCAGCAGACCGCTCGCCGTAATCGCCGGAATCGAGAGCAGAAACGAAAATCTGGCGGCGGTTTCGCGTTTCTGACCGGCGAAAAGCCCGCCCATAATGGTCGAGCCGGAACGCGATGAGCCGGGCATCAGCGCCAGCACCTGCGCCAAGCCGACGATAACGGCGTCGCTGATGCCCAAATCCCTGATTTCCTTGCGCTGGCTGCCGACCATTTCGGCGATAATCAGCAGCACGGCAATCGAAATCAGCATCGTGGCGATAAACCACAGATTTTTGGTCGCTGCGCCTTCGATTTGTTCTTTTAAAAGCAAGCCGACTATCCCAATCGGAATCGAGCCGATAATCACCAGCCAGCCGAGCCACGCTTCTTCCGACAGCCAAATCGGGCGCATCCCGTTCGTGCCGGAGAATCGCAGCCCGCGCCGCCGCGTCAGCGCCGCCCAGTGGTCGCGGATAAACGCCGTCGTGATGCTCAGCACGTCGGGCAGAAAATAAACGATAACGGCAAGCAGCGTTCCGAGCTGGATGACGGCAATCGTCGCCGTCGTCCGCTCGGCGTTTCCGTCGTAAAGATTCAGCCAGCGGCTGGCAAAAACCAGGTGCGCAGTCGAGCTTATCGGAATAAACTCGGTCAACCCCTGCACGATGCCGAGAATTATCGCCTGTAAAAAATCCATAAATTAGGTCGGAATTATTTCGGAAAATAAAGCTAGCTTATTTTGTATTGTTTGGCGTGATTCGTCAAAGATAACTGATAACTGATAACTGATAACTGATAGTTACTTATTCAGAATTAAAAGCTGGCTGCTGACGGCTGACGGCTTTTCACTATCAGTTATCAGTTATCAGTTATTCACTATCAGTTATCAGCTATCAGTTATCAGTTATCAATTATCAGTTATTCCCGGTATTTCGCGCCGCCCGCGATGCGGTCGTAGAGCCACGCCGGAAACATCCTGCCCGCGCGCACGACAGTAGCCATCTGCCACGGGAAGGCGGCGAATTTTTTCCTTTTTTCGATGGCGCGCAGGAAATACGGGATTGATTCTTCAAGCTCCATCAGAAACGGCATCTTGTTCGCCCTGCCCGATGTGAGGGGCGTTTTGATAAAGCCGGGCTGAATTATCGTGACGTCGATTCCTTTTTTCTGCACGTCCAGCCTGACGCTTTCAAAATACGCGGTCATTCCCGCTTTCGAGGCGCAGTAAGCGGCGGATTTCGGGAGCCCGCGAAAACCGGCGAGGCTCGAAACGGCGACCAGATGCCCGCTGCCGCGTTCAATCATCTGCGGCAGAACGGCGGCGACGGCGTTCATCGCGCCGTTCAGATTGATGTCAATCACGCGGCGAAAATCCGCGGGCGTTAAATCCTTCGCGTGTTTCGCTCCGCCGCCGATTCCGGCGTTGGCAATCAGAACGTCTATATTGCCGAACTCGCGGCGAAAACTCTCCGCCGCGTCGGCGACCGCAATTTCATCCGTCACGTCTGCCGCAAAATAGCGCGCCGCTTTGCCGAATCGCTCGCAGCGGGCGGTTAAATCCTGCAAAAGATTTTCGCGCCGCGCCAGCAGCCCCAAAATCGCGCCGCGCTTTGCC
>JALZHR010000557.1 GCA_030860665.1 Acidobacteriota bacterium | reverse complement strand
GCCTCGAGTTCACTTCCAGAAAATTTCCGTCCAGGTCGTAGGTGTGAATGCCGTCCGAAGCCTGCTCGACCAGCGTCCGGTATTTGTTTTCGCTTTCCCGCAGCGAGCGCTCGGTTTTCCGGTGTTCGGTGATGTCGCGGGAAACTCCGACGATTCCGATTAACGCTCCTTTATCGTCGAAGATTGGCGAGTTGACGCTTTGTATGGGAAACGAAGCGCCGTCTTTGCGCCGCGCCGTAAACTCGCCCGTCCAGCTTTTTCCCTCGCGGAGCTGAGCCATAATCTCTTCAGCCTGCTGCAATTCCGGTTTCGACGAAACCAGTTCGAGTATATCGTTTCCGGTCGCTTCCGCCGCCGTCCAGCCGTAGAGACGCTCGGCGAAACGATTCCAATAAATAACCTTGCCGTCCAAATCGGTTGCGATGACGGATTGCTCGATTGTTTCCAGCAGGCGCGCGTGAAAATCTAAAACCTTATTCGCCGGTTTAACAATCGAAGACTGGGATTCGCTCCGCCCATTTTGTTTCTGCGAATTTGAGCCTTGAAATTTTAAAGAAGCACTCACGCTAAATTTCTCCTGCCGACAGCCTTCCCGTCAAAAAATTCTCCACGATTAAACAGTCCGCTTTTTTCGGTAACAGTGCTTGTATTATATCACCGGGACTAATGTTCGCGGGATTAAATCATTTCGCCGCGTCCGGTCGGCTCAGCCGCTCGACCGCTTCCCTGTGAGCCGGAGGCAGCAGCGCGCGCCGGGCAAGCGACTGCAATCCAAGCCCGTCGACGATGCCGTAGCTCCAAATCAGATACGAGAGCGGGTTATTCGCGCTCAGCCGCAACAGCCGCCGAACGCGGTGCGGCACTATCAAAGCCTGCACGTCCAGCAGCAGCCGATATCTCCATTCGCCCACATGCTTTCGGTATTGCTCGAAAAGGCTCCGCGTGTGAGGCGTGTAATCGAGGTCTCTTTCGAGGTGCAGCTGCCGGTCTTTCCGCCAGGCGGCATAATCTTCCGGCAGTTTCTCAATCTCCATCATTTCGCCTACACGCCTGAAATGATTAAAAAGCTCCGCTCTTTCGCCGCCGGAAAGCGGGCGAAAAAGCAGCTCGAAAGAGCGCTGCGAGTAATCGATAAGCATATAAAGCACGTCGCGATACGCCCAATCGGGAATCTTTTGCCCGCGCGCTCTTTCGACGCCCGCGTGAATCGCGTTGATGCGCCTGACGGCTTCCGCCGCTTCGCTCTCGTCGGCGAAAATGATTTGCTGAGCGTAGGAAACCGTCGAGAAAAATCTGCCGATCGGGTCTTCGGGAATCCTGCCCGTGAAAAAGAGCCAGTCAACGGCGCGATTAAGCGCGAATTCGGCGGCGGAACCGGCAAAAACAAGCAGAATCAAATCGGGATTACTCCAGATTCGGCGAACAATCGAATTTTTCTCGACAAAATCACGCATCGTGACGACTCCCGAATCAACGCTCTTTTTGAGACTGTTTCCAACAAAAGCAGACGCGCGGAGCGAACGCTTCCGGCGGCTTTCCTCGCGCCTGCCTCTACAATTTTATGACGGCGGCTTTTCCTTCGTAAAATCTACCCGCCGCCGCTCCGTTTTAAAATCGCCGCTTCCTCGCCGCGTCGAATTCCGTAAAGAATTTGACGCCCGTTCAGAGGACGGCGAAGATTCTAAGGCGCGCCGACCGTATCGTCCGGCGCGCTGTTGTATTCGCTCAGACATTTGTTGAGCGGCTCGCCGCGTTGATGAATACAATCACAGAAATTTTCACCGGCTGCGGTGCGCTTCGTGTTCTTAAACTGCCTCAGACATTGCGGCAGAGTGTTGCGGGGCTTGACGCTGTAAAGGCTCGGGATGCCAATGACGCAGATGATTACGGCGGCAAACACGCCCGCAAAGAATTTTAACGGAAATCTGTCGCTCAGAAGCCGTTTAAAAAAAATGCGGAAACGCGCATAAAGCGGGCGTATTCCGTAACGGGAAAAGACGCTGCGCGCGCCCGCGCTTTCCCCCGCTTGAACATAGCTTTCGAGGCTTTCCCGCTCCATCGCATCGTTATCGTCCGCCGGACGATTAAACGGCAGGATGTCTTTCCATTTCTCGTAATTCCAGGCGAGCAGATACAAATTAGCCAGCGTCATCAGCGGCGCGGTAAAGAGCGAGCCGTCAAAACGCGTCGCATACGTCAGAACGGTAATATTTAAAATGACCGGGAAATAGAGAAATGCGCCGAGCGTAACCGTTCGCGGTATCAGCAGCAAAATTGCCGCCGCCAACTGTACGACGCCGATAAACGTATAGTAAAAACCCGTCTGATGCAGGGCTTCCAGATATGCCCCCATCGGATGATTGGCGTGCAAGCCGCTGGCAAAACGTTCGTCAATAAGTTTCACGATAGCGGCGGGAATAAATCCGAGCGCCAGAGACAGGCGGCAAAAAACAGAAAAAAGCCAAAGCCAGATGTTTTGCTTTGCCTGCGAATGAAGCCTGTCTAAGGTCGATGAAATGCTCATAAATTTTTAGAACTTTATCTCGTAGTTATATTTCGGAAAATCGCAGGTTTGAAATTTACATCAAGTTATTATATTTGTCAAGAACTTTACAGTGTAAAGCAACTTTGTAAAAAATGCCAAAAGCCGGGTAAGAACCGGCATTGAAAAGCGAGGAAATTTGCCTGAAAGGCTTCCGAATCTCTGATGCTCGAATCTGCGATTTTATTTAGAATATATTTTCGCTGCTAAGGGGTGCCGGGCGTTCCTTTCTGAGACAAGCTGAAACACAAAAAAGTGTCTCAAAATACATACGTTTTTGAGACACTTTTATTGCCGATTTATAGCCTTTAAAACTAAGTCTGCGGATTCACAATATCCTGTTTATCTTTAAGTTAACCCGTAATTTTTGACGCTTTAAGACAAATTTGCTGCGTTTTATGATTTATTGACGCTGCAAAGTAATTTCGAGATCAGCCCAGCCGCCGCGAGTCGGAACTGCCGATTCCGCTTTTTCCGACATCGGATTAAACAAAAGCGTGGCGCTCTGACTTGTTTCTACGGGCTGCATCCCGAAAACCGAATTTCCCGGTGTTTTTTGTCTCAGGCGGAGCGATTTACCATTGCTTTGTCTGACCTCGATTTGATAACGGGCGATGGGAATATTGTTGATAAAAAATTCCGCGTAGGTGCTGTCTTCGACCTTTTTGCGAATACTGAAAGCGCGCGCGAACTCGTTGCCGTCGGACAAAACATTGACGGGCGTTAATATGATTTCAATCTCGGTCCCCGCGGCAATCATTCCCGGAAAATCGTTTATGTCTTCGCCAGCCGGGGCAATCGAATAAGCCACGGTGAGCGAGCCGCCGTAATAATTAGCGCGATATTTCGGGTCGTTTGCCGCCGCTGCCGCATCGCCGACGCCGTAGGGCAGCATCACGAAATTCTCGACCGCGCCGGATGACGCGGGCATACTCTCATCCAGCTTTCCGTCCGCCGGATGCAAACTCAAAGCGGCAAAACCTTTGCCCATTTTTACGGCGTAACCGGCGTAATCGAATCGCGCGCCGCCGAGCGGAATTTTAATTTCATAATAGCCTTTGGCGTCGGTTTCCGCCGAAGACGCCGCGTAGCCGTCGTAGATTCTGGCGGTTTTTAATCCTAATTTAGCGCCTGCAATCGGCTGCCCGACCGTATTTTTGACATAGCCTCTGACAAAGCCCGGTTTTTTTGAAAGCGCCGGGAACGCCGGGCTTACAGGCATTTCGTCGCCCATTACATTGACGTAATCGGTGCGCTGGTCAACCTGCAAAGATATTAATTTCACGGGTATTTTGTCTGTTTGCGCCGCGCCTATCGCGGCGGATAACTGAATTGTAATAATCAGCAGCAACAAATTTTTGATTTTAATCATTATGACTCCTACGTTTTTCCGGTTCTTAAAAAAAATTAAGTAAATTTATTTGGGAATATGCACAAAAGCCGAAGCTGCCTGGCTGTTGGCTTGGACTTCAATCGGGTAATCGCCCGGCTTTAAATCGTCTGCGGTTCGCCCGCCGTAAATGCCGTCGCCCGCTTCCTGGTCATTGTGCTCGCCGTCGTCGAAAAGCTGCACGGTGACGGTTTTGCCATCCGCAGCGGAAAGTTTCGCCGTCATTTGCGCGCCGGGGACGGGCAGACCGTTGTTCATCAATTTCGCCTGTATGAAAATGCGCGTTCCGTCTTCGCTTTCGGCGTTCAGAACTACCAGCGAAGCCGAATTTCCGGGTTTGTTCCAGACGACGAGCATCGCGTCTTCTTCGCGCTCGTTCGAGTTTTCAAAACGCAGAGTCCAGTTGCCGCTTTTGCCGTCGAGATAAATCGTGCGGAAAAGCCCGGAGTCCTGGTCGGTTTGAATCTGCTCGGTGTCGTCTTCGGTTTCGCGCACGAGCGAAACCGAGACGCCTTCGTCCGCGAGGAAGGTTACGCCGCTGATTGAATTAGCCGGAAAATTAATGGGAACGTCCGTTTTACCCTCGGGCGCGATTTTTATGAATTTCGCCGCCTGAACGTTCGGCTCGCTTTGCTGCGGCGGCATTGATTTCGGCTCGAAAACGGGTTTCAGCGAGGCGAGCCAGCTTTCATTAATCCGGTTGTCGAAAAGCAGCGCCGCCTGCTCCTGTTTTACTTTTTTCGGACCTAAAGCGAGACGCGGTTTTACGAAAGATTCAAAATCCTGTTTGCCGGTTATGTCGGTATGAATGCGGGTAACATATTCACGGTCTTTGATTTTCCAGAACCACGTCGCGCTCGGGACGGTGACGACGCCGTCTCCGGGAATCCAGTCCTGACAGGTTCGCGGCAGCGGCGTGCCGGCGAGAATCGAAAATTTTACGCCTTTGCGGTTCGTGATGACCTTGTTGAATTCCCAGATTACCGAAGGCTTCAACTGGCGCAAAGCCTCGACCGGCTTTCCGAGTATCAACGCCCCCGCCGGATACATAATGTCCGCGCAGGGACTTCCTTCGTTGGGCGTCCCGAGCATCACCAGGTGCGAAATATAAGGCTTCCTGTCGGGCGAATCGGTTTTCATCAATTCGTGGATGTAATAACGCGAAATCAGACCGCCCATCGAGTGCGCGACGATGTCGATGTGCCAGGCGTTCATCGATTCGTGAACGTATTTGATTTGCTTGCCGAGTTCTTCGGCGTTTTGCGCGATGCTGTTGGTTTTCGCGAAGTTTCCGGGACGCTCGCCCGTGTTCATTTTTCCGTGCGCCGGGTCTGCGCCGACGGCAAAGCCCCGCCACGCGAAGCTGTGAGCTTCCCGCAAATAATCAGGGTAATCCTTCCAGGCGGCGGCGTTGCTCCACAATCCGTGAACCATTACAACGGGTTTCGGATAAACCACGACGCCCGTTTCGACTTTATCGCCGTTCGACAGCGACGCTTCGATTGTGCGGTTAGGCATTCTCTCGCCCAGCTCGCTCCAGGCGAAGCCGCTCGTGTCCCACAGCGCTTCGACCGGCATCTCGCCGCCCGCCGGAACGATTACCGACATCGAATCTATAACTTCGCCGCTCAACGTTTCTCTGAAGGTAATCTTTCCGCTTTTCGTTTCATCCGCGCCGTTTGAAACTATCGCGGTTATGCGCACCCGATTGCCGTCAACCGTATTTTTTTCGATTTTTTTCCACTCGTCTTTGTTGGGATAAACGTGATGTTCCAGCTTGATATTGGAAACCGCCAAATCGCTCGCGCAATCCTTTTTGTTTCCGGCGACTTTCGTCAGATTCCAGGTAATCGTCGTGTCTTTATCGGGCTGAAAACTGCCCTGCAGAACATTCGGATTTTTCGGGTCAATCATTCCCTCGGCTTGAACCTGAATCGGCGAGAGCCTGGTGTCCGATATTACAGGCTCGCCCTTAACGCTTTTATTGTCTTCGGAATTGCAGTAGCCGGAAGTGACTCTGGA
>JALZHR010000541.1 GCA_030860665.1 Acidobacteriota bacterium | reverse complement strand
GCGCCGCCTACTTTTTCTGCGTCTGAGCAGGCTGGACTTTGCCCGTCGCCGTATCGACAATCGCCTGCGCGGATTGTTCAATCAGCGGCGTGATGATGTCTTCGCCGTTCGATTTGGCTTTGGCTTTGAACTGCTTGGTCAAAACCGTCGATTTGTCGGCTGTCTTCTGCATCGAGACGTTCAGCTCGACCGAATCTTTCGCCTTGACGTTTTGCGACATCGTGGCGGCGGTCATAATCGCCGTCGTCGCGACCGACCCGGCAATCTGCCCGGCGACGCTGCCGCCGATGCCAGCCATCGGCGCGACCTGCCCGAGAACCGGCGCGATTGTGCCGAACATTCCGCCGAAACCGCCGCCGCCTTTTTTGTGACCGACCGTGGCGGAAACTACATAATCAATCGCTTTTTCCTTCAGCTCGGCTTCGATTGCCGAAGACAATTTCGCTTCGATGGGGACGATTTCGATTTCGGGAGTTTTCAGATATTCGCCGAGGCTGTTTTGAATCGCCGCGCCGAACTGCGCCGGGTCGATTCCTTCGCCGACGCCGGTGGTTTTAACCGGCATCACGCCGATGCGGATTTTTTTGGCTTTAACGTCCGCGTCCTGCGCCAGCAGGCTGATTGCGCCGAAACAGGTGATGAGTAGTGATAAACAAATTAGACCGAAAAGTTTTTTCATTTTTATTTCTCCAAAATTTTTGTCTGAAGCTCGATTACCGGCTTCGCCTGAAAGTCGTCAGCCGCGCCCGAATCCCGCTTCTACCAACTGACGCGCCTTTTTTCGGCGAATCGAATCACGGGAAGCGAATTTTTTTCGGATTTCGTCGGATTCAACATAAAAAAGCGAGCGCCCGAACGACGCTCGCTTTAGTTTTTTATTGATAGGCTTAGCCCCGGTTTCTTATTTTCTGCCTTCGATTTCCGCCGCGACGGTTTTCAGATGGTTTTTCCATTCTTCGTCGGACGCGGTTTGCAGGATTTGATTTATCGCGCGCAGATGAGCCGCGTCCGGCGCTTTTTCCGGCTCGACGGCGATGTCCGGCTCAGTGCCTTTATTTTCGCCGGCGGCATTGCCGCTCGCAGAACGTCCGAGCGAAATCCAGACGGAAAAATGCTCGTTGACGCGATGCGACATTCCGGGCATCGTCGCGCCCATCGTCGCTTCGCCGACGAGCACGGCGCGCTTTAGTCTTTTTAAATGCCGGACGAAGCCTTCCGCGCCTGAGGCTGTGCGGCGGCTGGTTAAAACGTAGACGGGCTTGTCTTCCGCGTATTTTCTGCCCGGCACCTGAGCGTAAGTCCAGAGCTGCCGCGTTTCGTTCGTTTCGCGCCAGAAGACGTCGCCGAGCTGCACCGGCTCGCGAAAAAGAAAGCTGCAAAAGAAAGGAACCGCATTGATGTCCATACTGCCGCGGTTTTCGCGAACGTCGATAATCAGCGCGTCCGTGTCGGCGACGAAATTCATCGCGGAAGCGTAGGCGTTCGCCGACCAGTCGAGCGGCGCGAAATAGTTTAATTTGATAAAACCGACGTTGCCTTTGAGAATTTCCACTCTGGTCGCGCCGAAATTCTCTCTGGACTGGCGGCGGCGCGCGGCTTCGATTTCGGCGGCTGACGGCGCTCCGGCTCGGCTGGAATTTGCCGCGATTGGCTCCGCCGAATACGAGAGCTTTAAATGCTTGTCGTCGAAAACGGCGCGCAGGTCAGCCGTGATTTTTTCGGCAAGCGTTTTGCCGTCGGAAATCGAATCGTATTCGCCGCGCCCCAGCCGCGCGCGAACGGCTTCGTCCATTTTCACGGCGATTTCCGGGTAGACGTATTTTTCCCGCAAAAGCCGCAAAAGCGAATCGACTGTTTCGGCGCGAAATTTTTTGTCGATTTCACGCCGCGTCGTTTGTTGCTGCTGCTGCTGCGCGAGCGACGAAGAATTCACCGCGGCGAGCAGCAGCAGGACGGCGATGACAATGTGCAGAAGATTTTTCATTTAATTTGACCTCGCAGATTTACCGGCAGATGTTTGCGAATTTATTTTAACCCTGATTTTCCCGTTTCCGTTAACCCGGCGTTCGTCTTCGAGCTTCGCGCCGCGCGTCGGAATCGAGCGTCTAAGGCAGTTGCAGCGCAACGTCCGCCGGTTTCCAGTTTGCGCGCCCCGGATGAGCCGAATTCGGGTCAGCCGAATACGGGACGAACAATAGCGAAGCCGTCCCGATTGCCTCGCTCGGCTTCAGCCCGAACAGCGGAGCGGAGTCGTAGCCGGTTTTGCGCATTTTGAGCGCTTTCCCGCCGGTCAGGCGCGCGCTGATTTTATAGCGCCCGAGCGGGATGTTGTTGATATTGAAATTGTTGATGCCGCCGGTCTTGCGGCGCACGACGAACGATTTGCCCGCCGTGCCGTCGAGCAGCGCGCCTTCGGTCGCGAGCGTGATTTCGATTTCCGAGTTTTCCGGCAGGCTGCCTTTCGTCGCCCACATATCGCCAGCCGCGCCGAGCGTGTAGCTGACGCGAATCGAGCCGCCGTAATAATTCGCGCCGTCCCACGGCTTTTCGCTGATGGCGTTGCGGTCGACCAAGCCGTGATAAATCAGCACGAAGTTTTCGACCGTTCCGGCAGCCGAGGCGAAGCTGTTCGCTTTGCCGTCAGCCGGATAAAGGCTGACGGCGGCGCGTCCTTCGCCATAATCAATCGTGTAGCCCGCCGCGTAAAATTCCGACGCGCCCCACGGAACGTCGATTTCGTAATAGCCGTTCGCGTCGGTTTCGGTGTTCGCGCCGGAATAAAAACCGCCGACCGCCGTCGCGCGGACGCCGATATATGCGCCTTCCAGCGGCTTGCCCTGCAAATCCCGGACGTAACCGCGAGCCTTGCCCGGCTTTTTCGGCAAAGCGGGAAATGAAGGCATTTTCGGCATCTCGCCGCCCATCACGTTGACGTAATCTTCCGACGCGGCAAGATTGAAAACCGCCGCGCCGTCCGGCGTCGTCGGCTCTTTGGAAAACGAATTGCCGTTGCTGTTATCCGACGAAACATTCTTCGGCGTTTTTACCGAATCGTTTATCCGATTCGAGGGAACGTCCGTCTGCGGCGCGCCGGCTGGGAGCATCTCGGTCAGAGCCAGAACCAGCGCTTCGTCCGAGCTTGCCCAGAAGCCGATGGCGGCGCGTTTTTTCGGCTCGGTTCGGCTGACGGCGAAAAACGTTATTTCCTTGCTTTGCTCGGCGATTTCGTAATTCCAGCCCGCCTTTCCGAGATTCGCCGCAGTTTCCTGCATCAGCTGCGCCGTTTTCGATTTCGTGTGATTTTTGCCGCTCCAGAGCAGAACTTCGACTTTGCCCTGCCTGATTCCCGGACCGCCGCCTTCGACCAGCTTGCGGAGCACCTGCTGAAATTCCGCCGGAATGGCGGCGTCCGCCAGACGCGCGGCGGGCGCGGGCAATGCGACTTCAAGAAGATTTAACGAGGCGGCAGCTTCGGCGTTTTCGGATTGCGCGAAAACGCTGCCGCGAGCCGCAAGAACGAGACCTATTAAGGCGAATATGGTAAAAATTCTGATTTTCATTTTGATAATTCCGCCTTAACTTTTTTTGTAGATGCAGAACTGGTTTCCGTCTTCCAGCGTGCAGAGCTTAACGCCGTTTTCGGTGCGTTCGAGCGTAAACGGCGTGGTTTTCTTTGCGGGCGGAATCGGTTTGACGCCGTTCAGCGAGCTGTTGCACGAGCTGTTGAAATCGCGCTCGCCCGAAGTGTAGTCGAAGGTGATGTTCGAGCCGCTGATGCTGATTCTGCCTTTTTTCGTGACGAACAGCTTCGTCGTGCAGGCGTAAATCGTGTTGGACATATAGCCCGTGTATTCGATTTGCCCGTTCGGCGAGATGGCGTATTCGATAATGGTTCCGCCCGCGTCGGACAAATCGCCGGTTTTCAGGCTTTTATAACGCTCGCCCTGCGCGCTCGAAGTGCTCCACGTCCCGGCTAAATCCGCCGGTTTTACCGCGCCGCCGTTGGTTGATTTGACCTCAGGCTGCGGCTCGTTCGTCGTATCGTCGCCGGTGGAATTTGCGCCCGCGCCGCGCCCGCTGCGGTAAACGTCGAGCAGCAGACGGCTGATTTCGGTGTTTTCCTTTTCTATTCCCGAGACGATTTCGGGCAGGATTTGGCGGCGAAATTCCTCGCGTTTTGCCGGGTCGGCTGCCTGGATTTTATCGTAGCTGCGAGTTATCGTGACGATGTTTTCAGCCGCTTTCAAGCTGGTTTGCGCTTCGGCGATGATTAAGGTCTGGTAGCGTCCGCGCTGCTCGGCGGTAAATTTGCCCGCCAGCATCCACTCGTAAACTTCGGTCAGGCGGTCTATGTCGCTTTGTTTCAGGCGATATTCGCCCGTCACCGCCACAACGCGGTCGCCGCCAGCCGCTTCGGGCTGCGCCTGTGCGAGCGCCGCAAAGATAACCGTCGTCAATGCCAGCGCCGTCAAAATTCTCATTAGTAATGTTTTCATAAAAATCATCTTCTTTGTGTCTAATCAAAAAATTTAAAAGGCGGCAAATGCCCGCCCGTTAACTGACGCGCCATTCAGCCGCCGATTGAATCACCGATTTTTCGATTTTTTGCAAAAAATACGAAAAATTTTTCGCGCCGCGTGATTCGGTTCACGAAAAAAAGGCGCGTCAGCAAACAGGAGACGCTTTTCTTTTCGCCGTTCGATTGCGGGCGGCGGTTATTTCCCGAAAGCGCAATTAAAAATATGTTTCATCAATTCATACAAAAAACTTTTGTTTTATTTTTCATTGGTTTGACTGTTCTCGGTTTTTATAAGGATGCCGAGGCGCAGGTCTGCCAGCCCGCAGACAGCGGCTTGGTTAGCTGGTATCGCGCCGAAAACAGCGCGGCGGACGCGCAGAATTCAAACAACGGCAGCCTGCAAAACGGGACGACGTTCGCTGCGGGCAAAGTCGGACAGGCGTTCAGCTTCGACGGCGTTGACGATTTCGTGGAGATTCCCGATTCGGCGAGCCTGAAGCCGCAAAATCTGACGGTTGAGGCGTGGGTTAGATTCGACAGCCTTACCGGAGCGACGAGCGGCAACGCGCCCGCGGGATTTCAATACATCATAAACAAAAAGAATCTGCGCGCATTAATGTTTGAAGCGGTCGCCCTGGTCAAGCTTCCCGATAACCGACTGGCATTTACCATCAGCACGAGCGCCGGACCGCATACGACCGTGGCGGACAGCCAAATTGTTCAGGTCGGACGTTTTTATCATCTGGTCGGCACCTATGACGGGACGACGCTGCGTTTTTTTGTTAACGGACGTAAGGTCGGACAAATCGCGCACGGCTATCCGGTCGAATACGATTCGCGCCCGGTTTATATCGGCAGCTCGGGCGAAACGACCTGGGACGGGAAGATGAACGGCTTGATTGACGAGGTGAGAATTTACAATCGCGCGCTGACCGAAGCCGAAGCCAGCCGGAACTACGCGACTGGCTTGTCTTTAATCGCTAACTGCGATGCCGAAATTGACCGGACGGCGAGCGGAGACGGAACGACCGACACGGACGTTTCCGGCTGGGAAAACGAAGCGGGCGAATTTACGGTGGTCAGATACGGCGCGACCGCCACCTTTCCGTCCGCCGGCAGCCCGGGACCAATAAATCGCGGCGCGTTTTTCTTCGCGGGCGGGCGCTCCGCATTGTCGAGGGCATCGCAGGTGGTTAATCTCGCCGATTTCGCCGCGCGGATTGATGCCGGAGTTCAAAGCTACAACTTAAGCGCATACCTCGGCGGCTTCGACAATCAGGGCGATAACGCCCGCGTCACGGCGAATTTCCTCAATTCCACGAACAACATCATCGGCGAGGCGTCAATCGGTCCGGTAACGCCGTCCGACCGCAACAACA
>JALZHR010000524.1 GCA_030860665.1 Acidobacteriota bacterium | reverse complement strand
ACTCAGCACTCAGCACTCAGCACTTCAATGAATACTGCAATCATCGTCGCCGCCGGAAGCGGGAAGCGTTTTGGCGGGAAAACTCCGAAACAGTTTCTGGAAATCATCGGAAAACCGCTTATTATTCACACCATTCAGCGTTTTGAAACCTGCCCGGAAATCGGCGAAATCATTCTGGTTCTGCCCGCGCCCGAGAGCGCGAGATTTCTGCAAATCGCCGGAAAATACGGCTTAAAAAAAATATCCAAAATAGTCGGCGGCGGCGAGACGCGCGCCGAATCGGTCTGGAACGGCTTGAGGGCGATTCGCCCGGCGACGGCTGAAATCGTCGCCGTCCACGACGGCGCGCGTCCTCTGGTAACGGGCGAAGAAATCGCCGAAACCGTTAAAAAGGCGAGAGAAGCGGGCGCGGCTTGCCTCGTTTCAACCGTTACCGACACGATTAAGGAAGTCGAAAACGGAAAAATCGCGCGAACGATTGACCGCTCGACGCTGCGCCGCGCCCTGACGCCGCAGTGTTTTCGCTACGAAATCCTGCGGCGCGCGTTTGAAAACGCCGATTTGAGCGAAGCGGCGACCGACGAATGCTTTCTGGTCGAAAAACTCGGTCAGGAAATAGCAACGGTCGAGGGCAGCGCGCGAAATATCAAAATCACGCACGCGGAAGATTTGATTCTGGCGGAAAGCCTGCTAAAACAAACGGCATTATAAAAATGTTTCGTATCGGATTCGGAAATGACATTCATCGTCTGGTCGAGGGAAAACGGCTGATTCTCGGCGGCGTCGAGATTCGCTCCGACAAAGGCGCGGAAGGGCATTCCGACGCCGACGCACTGCTGCACGCCGCGACCGACGCGATTTTGGGCGCGCTCGCGCTCGGCGACATCGGCTCGCATTTTTCCGACAGGGACGCGCGCTGGCGCGACGCCGACAGCACGGTTTTTCTCGGCTACACGGTCGGCTTGATGAAGGAGAAAGGTTTCGGCGTCGTCAATCTGGACGCGACCGTCAGCCTCGAACAGCCGAAGCTGCGCCCGCATATCGACGCGATGCGGGCGAATTTAGCGAAAATTCTGGAAGTTAATCTGGACTGCGTCAGCGTGAAGGCGAAAACGGGAGAAAAAGTTGACGCGGTCGGAGAAAACCGCGCCATCAAAGCGGAAGTTATAGTTTTACTCGCGGAGAAAAATCAAACTTAATTAATATGCTTCCGGCGGAATTTCGGCGTTATATGTCCGCGCGATGCGCAAAACTTCATACCAGGTTGCGGAGATTTCTCTGCTCTGCCGGGAGTATTCGTCTCTGGGAAAAGCATAGCCGTCGCCGCTGCTGCTGCTGCGGTGCTTCAGAGAATCTTCCCTGACCTGTTTGAGAAAATCGGCGCGTTCTCTCCAAGCCTGCATATGCGCGCGCCAGGCGGCTTTGAAATCACCCGGCAAATCCCAATCGCCGATGCTCGCCGAAGCGTCGGCATATTCGTTGGTTGCGTTTGTGTAATTGGCGAAATAAGCCTGCCGTCCGAGCTGCGGGCTGTAATCTGCTTCGCCGCCCGTGAAGCCGTTTATTCTGCGGGTTCTCGTGCGACCGTTTTCGATGTCCTGCTTCAGCAGGTTTGTAATTCGGCGCGCCGTTTCCGACGTGGCGCAGCCTTTTTTGACATACGGGGCGACGCTCGTTCTCGACTGGCGCGGCGTGACCGCCAGCGAGATTCCGAACGCCAACAGAAATGCGATGATTGACAATACTGCTTTACTTCTCATAACAATTTTATTATCGCTCATCGAAGGGCAAAAGGTAAATATCTTTCTGAGAAATTTGCCGGATTTATTCGCGTAGATAATTCTGCTAAAGTATTTCGGTAAATGAAACCACAGGACTTAATTCGTAAAAAACGCGACGGCGGAAGGTTTCTGCCCGAAGAAATCAACGCTTTTATCAATGGAGTCTGCGACGGAAGCTGGGCTGATTACCAGATTTCGGCGCTCGTGATGGCTTGTTTTATCAACGGCTTGCGCCAGACGGAACAGACCGCGCTGGTCGATGCGATGCTCAATTCGGGCGAAACGCTGGATTTTTCCGACATCCACGCGCCGCTCGCCGACAAGCATTCGACGGGCGGCGTCGGCGACAAAACTTCGCTGATAATCGCGCCGCTGGTTGCCGCCTGCGGCGTCGCCGTGCCGATGATTTCCGGGCGCGGTCTCGGACACACCGGCGGAACGCTCGACAAGCTCGAATCAATCGCGGGCTACAACGTCAATCTTTCGACCGCCGAGTTTAAGGAAATCATCAAAAAATGCGGTTTCGCGATGGCGGGACAAACGGCTGACATTGTTCCGGCGGACAGAAAGCTCTACGCCCTGCGCGACGCGACGGCGACCGTCGAATCGATTCCCTTAATCGTCGCCTCGATTATGTCCAAAAAGCTGGCGGAAGATTTGGACGCTCTGGTGCTGGACGTGAAAACCGGCACGGGCGCGTTTATGCAGGAAGAAACCGAAGCGCGCAAGCTGGCGAAGGCGCTGGTCAAAACCGGCAACGCTTTCGGCGTCAGGACGCAGGCGCTTTTGACCGATATGAATCAGCCGCTCGGAAAATATGTCGGCAACGCCTTGGAAGTTTACGAATGCCTCAGGCTGCTGCGCGACGAGGACGACGAGCAGAGCCGCCAGACGCTGGAACTGTCAATCGAGCTGGCGACGCGGATTCTGGTGCTGGCGAAAACGGAAAAATCTCTGAAATCGGCGAAGGAAAAAATTCAGAATGCGCTGGCGAGCGGCGCGGCGTTGGAAAAATTTCGCGAAAACATTAAACTGCAAGGCGGCGACCCGAAAATCTGCGACGACCCGGAAATCCTTTTGCACGAAACCGTCATCCAGGTTCCGATAAAATCGCCCGCCAGCGGTTTTATAGATGAAATCGACACGACGGAAATCGGCAGGGCGATTTCCGCAATCGGCGGCGGGCGGATGAAGGTCGAAGATAAAATCGACGCGGCTGTCGGCTACGCCTGCCGCCGGAAACTGGGTGACAAGGTCGCCGAGCACGAAGTTCTCGGAACGCTCTACTGCCGCAGCGAAGTTCAGGCGGCGAAAGTGCTTGCCAAATTGCAAATGGCGTATAAAATTGGAGACGAAAAGCCGGTCAGAAAATTCGAGCTTATTAAAGAGGTCATTTAAGAAGTTATGAAAATCAAAGTTTTATCCGTTCTGCTCATTTTTGTTTTATCGGCGCTGGTTTCTTCGTGCGCGAAGACGGAAGCCGAATCGAGCGGCAAAATCAAGGTCGGCATCGTTTTCGACATCGGCGGCAAAAACGACCGCTCGTTTAACGCGGCGGCGTGGGAAGGCGTCAAGCGCGCCGAAAAGGATTTGGGCATCGTCCTGCGCGACGTCGAGCCGGGCAACCCGACCTCGATTGAACCGGCGATGCGCGCCTTTGCCGAAGAAAATTTTGACCTGATTATCGGCGTCGGCTTTGCGCAGGGACCGATTATGCAAAAGGTCGCCAACGATTATCCGAACATCAAGTTTGCCATCGTCGACGGCGTGATTACCGATAAGGAAGGCAAGCCGCTGCCGAACGTCGCCTCGCTGCTTTTCCGCGAGCACGAAGGCTCTTTCTTAGTCGGAATGATTGCGGCGGCGAAATCGAAAACCGGCGTTCTCGGCTTTGTCGGCGGAATGGACATCCCGCTGATTCATAAATTCGAGACCGGCTACGAGGAAGGCGCGCGCGCCGTCAATCCGAACATCCGCGTCATCGACAACTACGTCGGCGTGACGGACGCGGCGTGGAACAATCCCGGCAAAGGCAAGGAACTGGCGCTGAATCAAATCGAAAGAGGCGCGGACGTGATTTTCACCGCCGCCGGAAACTCCGGTCTCGGCGCGTTCGACGCGGTCGAGCAATACGGGCGCGACCCGCAGAGCGGGCAGGCGAACAAATTCGTCATCGGCGTCGATTCAAACCAGAACGGCGTCAAGCCCGGCTTCGTCCTGACCTCGATGGTCAAGCGTGTCGATAACGCCGTTTACGACGTCGTCAAGGAAGTTCTGAACGGGAAATTCAACGGCGGCATCCACGCCTTCGGTCTGGACAAGGACGGCGTCGCATACGCGATGGACAATTACAACGCGGGTCTGATTCCCGAAGACGTTTTAAAAAGAGTCGAAGAAGCGAAAGCCCGAATCGTCGCGGGCGAAATCAAAGTCACGGACGCGATGGCGAAGTGAGGTGGTTCGTCGTTAGTTGTTCGTTGCTGGTTGAATGAAAATTCAGAGCGCAATTTATCTTCAACTTGCAACGAACAACGAACGACGAACTACGAACAAACAAACAAAATGCTTGAACTGAGAAACATAACCAAAACTTTCGGCGACGTGGTCGCCAACAACGACGTTTCAATCAAAATCGAAAAAGGCACGATTCACGCGATTGTCGGCGAAAACGGCGCGGGCAAATCGACCATTATGCGCATCGCCTACGGCTTTTACACGAGCGACGCGGGCGAGATTCTGATTGACGGGAAACCCGCCCAAATCCGCAACCCGCACGACGCGATTGCGCTCGGAATCGGGATGGTTCACCAGCATTTTATGCTCGTCGATACGATGACCGTCGCCGAAAATATCATCCTCGGCGCGGAGACGGGCGGCGCGGCGAACCTGGATTTGGACAAGGCGAACAAGGATATTCTGGCTTTGTCGAACGAGCTGCGGCTCGGCGTCAACCCGAAGGCGAACGTCGAGGATTTATCGGTCGGCGCGCAGCAGCGAGTCGAGCTTCTCAAGGCGCTCTACCGCAACGCGCAGCTTCTGATTCTGGACGAGCCGACCGCCGTTCTGACGCCGCAGGAAACCGAAGATTTTTTCAACATCCTGCGCCGGATGCGCGAGCAGGGCAGAACCATCGTCATCATCACGCACAAGCTCGAAGAAGTTCTGGCGATTTCCGACCACGTGACCGTGATGCGCGACGGGCGCGTCGTCGGCAGCGTGAAAACGTCGGAAACCAACTCGAAAGACCTCGCGCGGATGATAGTCGGGCGCGACGTTCTGCTGCGCGTCGAAAAAACCGACGCCAGCCCGCGCGACAACGTTCTGAACGTGGAGAATTTATCCGTCACCGGCAGGCACGGCGAAGCCCTGAGCGGCGTTTCGCTGAACGTCCGCGCCGGGGAAATCGTCGGCGTCGCCGGAATCGAGGGCAACGGGCAGACCGAGCTTATCGAAGCGATTGCCGGTTTGATTCCGGTGACCGGCGGCAGAATCGAGCTTTTCGGTAAAGACATCACAAAACTCTCGGCGCGGCGGCGCAAGGAACTCGGCGTCGCGCACATTCCCGAAGACCGCCACCGGCGCGGTCTGCTGCTCGATTCGGATTTGGAAGAAAATTCGATTCTCGGCGTGCATTATCGCCCGCCCGTCACCGCCGGAGGCTTTCTGAACGCGGCGGCAATCGAAAAACGCGCGCGGGAAATCATCGAAAATTTCGACGTGCGCCCGCCGAACCCGCAGTTGTCGGCAAAATCCCTTTCCGGCGGCAACCAGCAGAAGCTCATCATCGGCAGGGAATTCGAGCTTAATCCGAAGCTGCTGCTGGTTTCGCAGCCGACGCGCGGCGTCGACATCGGCGCTATCGAGTTTATTCACCGCAAGCTGATTGCCCTGCGCGACGCCGGGTCAGCCGTTCTGCTCGTCTCGGCTGAGCTTGAAGAGGTCACGGCGCTGGCTGACCGCCTTTTAGTGATTTATAGAGGAAAATTCGTCGGCGAAGTAGACCCGAAAGTGACTTCAAACGAGGAAATCGGTTTGATGATGACCGGCGGCGGCGGCAGTCAATAAACCGAACGCGAAATGCAAAACGCGGAATGCAGAATGAAAGAACCGAATCATTTTGCATTCCGCGTTTTGCATTTTCGACGTTTTGGTGTATTTTGTTTGGTGCTAATCAAAAAGAGCGCCGGAACTGACTATTCCGTCTCGAAATCAACGCGCGGAAATATTGATTTCGATATTAAATTCCGCAGGGTGAATGAAGCAGGCAGCCCGTCTGAAATCTTTAACTCTGAAACGCTGATAATTCAAGCTTATCGCAAGGTCGGGCGCACTGCTTGACTGCCGCGAGAATTAAGTGAGTTTCAGAATCCCTTTTAAATTGCAGCCCAACGATTATTTATTTCAAAATCAGGCGTCGCCCACAAAAAAAATTCAAAAAAAGTTTCGCAAAAAACAAAATCGCGTCCGTCTTACAAGCTAGACGCACAAAAGTTCTACCTGAAAATCGACTCTGTTGATTTTTGACCATTTTATTTTCTAAAACATCTGGAGGTTCAATGAAAAACAAACTAAATCTGTCTTTGCGGGTATTGGCGATTTTCGCCTTGGCTATCACTTTCTCGGTCGCGGTCAACGCTCAGGCGACGAGAACCTGGGTTTCGGGCGTCGGCGACGACGTCAATCCGTGCAGCCGCACCGCGCCTTGTAAAACATTCGCGGGCGCTATCTCGAAAACCGCCGCCAACGGCGAAATCAACGCTCTCGATCCGGGCGGATACGGAACGATTACGATTACGAAAAGCATTACGGTTGACGGCTCGAATCCGGGTATCGCCTCGATTCTCGCCGCTGGAACGACCGGCATCGTCGTCAACGCGCAGAGCACCGACACCGTGATTTTGCGCAATCTGTCAATCCACGGAGCGGGAACGGGCGTCAACGGCATCCGCATTCTGAACGCGAAAGCCGTCTACATCGAAAACTGCGTGATTTTCAATTTCACGGGTTCGAGCGCGACGACCGGACGCGGAATCACCGACGAGCGCGCGCACGCGGGCGGCTTCCTGTATGTCAACAACACGACCGTGATGAAAAACGTCCAGTCGAACCTGTTCGTCGGTCCGACGGGCGGCGCCGTCACGGTGCAGGTTGATAACTCGCGCTTTCTCGGCAGCACCGCCAATTCGGGAATCGCCATCCGCGGCGGCAGCAAAGCGTCCATCAAGGATTCGGAAATTTCCGGCAATCTCAACTTCGGCATCGTCGTCGAAGCCGACGTGGCGGGCACTTTCGCCGCTATCGACAGCTGCACGATTAGCAACAACGGAACCGGCGTTTCGACCACGACCGGCTCGCCGACCGCCCAAATCGCTCAAAATCTAATCAGCGGCAACGGCACGGGCGTGCTCGTCTCGAGCGGCACGATGCGCTCAAGCGGTAACAGAATCGACGGCAACACGACCAACGTGACCGGCATTCTGAGCGGTTATAACGTTCAGTAACAGACGCCGCGCCGGTTGACGATGAATTGCGGGAATGCGAGCAAGGCTTCTCCGCATTTCATCGCCGCAGACTCGGACAAAATCAGCCCGCGCGCGTTTGCGAAAGGCTCGAAAGGAAAGGAATTCTAGATGCCCTTTACTCTTTCTCGCCTCTTTCGCAAACGCGCCGGGCTGATTTTTATTGATTCTTATTAATCTTTCTCGCTGTTCTCGCCTTTATTGCTGCGCTTGCGGAAATAAAAGGAAAGTCCGAGACCGATAAAATTATTCACCGTTAAAATGGCGTTCGTGACGGTAAAAACCCAGTTGCCGACCAGATAGCTGTAAATCGTAAAGCCGATTGAGGCGAAAACCTGACCGACGAAAAGCCATTTCGAGACGCCTTCGCCCGTGCCTTCCTTCCACTGTTTGTAAACCTGCTTGATGAGCGTTGCGAGCAGGATAATCGAGCTTGCCCAACCTATAATTTCAGTCATAAAAAAATATTTTTACCGCAGAGACGCCGAGACGCAGAGATTTTTAAATTAAAAGGCAAAATTATTTCTTACTGTTTATTTTTGCCTCGATTTTCTCTCTCTCTGCGTCTGCGGTGTCTCTGCGGTTTGTTCCTATCCGACAACCTTCTGCGTTTCCGAATTGAATAATTTTTGCATCCGCTCGATTGCCGCGCGCAGATTTTCCAGCGAGGTCGCGTAGGAAAGCCGCAAAAAGCCTTCCGCGCCGAAGCCCGCGCCGTCGGTCATCACCGTCTGCGCTTCGTCCAGCAGATAATCGGCGACGGCGCAGGAATTTTCAAACCGCCTGCTGCCGATTAAATCGCGCACGTCCACAAAGGCGTAAAAAGCGCCCTCGGGCATCGAGCAGCGAAAGCCGTCGATGTTCTGCAAAGCGGGAATCAGCCAGTCGCGCCGACGGCGGTATTCCGCCAGCATCGACTCGACCGACGCCATAGATTTTTCGCGCTGCTGCAAGGCGCGCGCGCAGGCGTATTGGACAAAACTGGTCGGATGCGTGGCGGAATGGCTTTGCAGCTTGACCATCGCGCGCGTCCATTCCTCGTTGGCAATCGTGTAGCCGATGCGCCAGCCCGTCATCGCGTAAGTTTTGGAAAACGAGCCGGCGACGCAGACGAACTGCCGCAGTTCGTCCGGCAAAACGGCTGAAGTGAAAACTTCCGACGGCGGGTAGGCGAAAAACAGGTAACATTCGTCGGTCAGAACGTAGACGCCTCTTTCGGCACAGGCTTCGATGATTTTTCGCATCTCGGCGACGGGAATCACGCGCCCGGTCGGATTGTTAGGAGAATTGACGATTAACAACCGCGTCTTATCGGTGATTGCGCGTTTGACCTGCTCGGCGGTTAAAACAAAATCGGTTTCTTCGGTTTCGATAAAAACGCTTTCGGCGCGGCAGAATGTGGCGATTTCGGGAAACGTCACCCAATACGGCTTCGGAATCAAAACTTCGTCGCCGGGATTGAGCAAGGTGCAGGCAGCATTAAAAAGCGCCTGTTTGCCGCCGCACGCCGCCGCGACTTCCTTCGGCGAGAACGAAGCGCCGAACTGCGCCGCGTAAAATTCGGCGATTGATTCCTGCAAAGTCTTCATTCCCGCGCTCGGCGTATATTTCGTCAAGCCTTTCTGCAAACCTTCGACTGCGAAATCCCGGATAAATTCGGGCGTTTGAAAATCCGGCTCGCCGACCGTCAAGTCAATCACGTCAAAGCCCTCGTCGCGCAGATTGGCGGCGGTCTGCGCGGCTTTCAAGGTGGAAGACGCCTGCATTTGGGCGACGTGCTGGGAAACGGGAAAAGATTGCAGCGCGGCGTTTTGCGATTTCATAATTTTGCAGCCTGTAAAAACGTTTTATGAAATTATCGCCGAATAAGAAAATAAATACAAAAAACATAAAAAGCGCCGGATTAAATCGCTTTCACGCGGCTTCCAGAAATTCCACGCGATTTCCGAACGGGTCGCGAAACTCGAAACGGCGGTAATTGGGAATCGGCACTCCTTCGAGGATTCGGACGCCCGTTTCTTCGAGCCTCGCGCGCCAGCCTTCCAAATCTTCGACCTCGTAAGCCAGATGCGCTTTCGTCTTCGCCCGGTCGAAGCCGTCTTCCGTGCCGACGTGAACCTGAAACGCGCCGATTTCCAGCCAGAACCCGCCGCGTCCCTGCAAGGATTCGGGCTTCGGGATTTCCTTCAATCCGAGAAAATCGCAGTAAAATTTTCTGGCTTCGTCTTCCGCGCCTTTCGGAATCGTAATCTGCGCGTGCTGAACTTTGAGAATTAAAGGCTTATCAGTCATTTTATTTATGAATAATTTACAGGGATAACAGGATAAGCAAGGATTAAAATATTTAACTTCATCCCTGTTTATCCTGTTATCCCTGTAAATTTTCCAGTTTTTCCTTCATTTTTCGCTCGACCAGTTCCGGCACGAGACCTTCGACGCGCCCGCCGAGCATAAAGACCTGCTTCATCAGATTTGACGAGACGTAGGAAAATTCTTCCGCCGCCATCAGAAAAACCGTCTCGATTTCCGGCTCTAAGCGGCGATTCATCAGCGCCATTCTCAGCTCGTACTCGTAATCGGAAACGGCGCGGATGCCGCGCACAATCGCCGTCGCCTGTTTCCGGCGGGCAAAATCGGCGGTCAAGCCGGAAAAGCTGTCCACAATCAGGCAGCAGTCGCCGCGCGGGATTTCGGGCAGAATTTCCTCAATCATTTTGCATCTTTCCTCGACGGAAAAAAGCGGTTTTTTGTCGGGATTATTTAAAACGGCGATGACGATTTCGTCAAAAAGCGGCAGGCTTCGCTTGATAATGTCGAGATGACCATTGGTCAAAGGGTCGAACGAACCGGGAAAAATGGCGCGGCGGATAGTCATTTATCATTTACCATTTATCATTTATCAGATTACGGATAAATAATAGTTGATAAATGGTAAATGATAAATGATAAATGTCTAAAATTTCGTTTCCAGCAATTTTTTCGCCTGCCGGGCGGCGTCGTTGTATTCGGGCTGGTAATCGGGATTCGGCTTCATTTTCAGCAATGCTTCAAGCTGTTTTTTCGCTTCCGCTTTGCGGTTTAAAGCCAGAAACGCTTCAGCCAGATGCAGGTTGGCATAAGGGTTCGTTTTATCTATCGCCAAGCCCTTTTCCAGATATTCCAGCGCTTTTTCGGCTTTTCCGCCCGCGAAGCCGCCTTTCAGTTCGAGCTGCGCGAGCGCATCGTAGGCGCTTGCGCCTTCATACGCGGGCTGAATCTCGATGACTTTTCGCATCGACTCGCGGATTTCGCCCATCGCCGCGATGCCTTTGGTAAACGGGCTTTTTTCCGCTTCGCCGCCCAGATTGGCGGCAAGCCAGAAATGACCGTGCGGCTCGTCCGGATTTAAGCGAGCGGCGGCGCGCGCGAAATTTACGCCGTCGGCGAAAGCCTTGTCGCTCTCCTTTTCGTCCGGCGAATGCCTGCCGAGAAAATAATTCGCCTGCGCCAGCCGCCAGTTCGCCTCGAAACTTTCCGCGTTCGAGCTGCTGCGGGCGCGTTTTAAAACGGCTATGCTCTCGCGCAGTTTCGCCAAGTCTTCGCGCCCGCGATAAAGCTCGTCAGCCCGTTTGATTAAATCGTCGGCTGGAACGGTTTCGCGCGGCTTTTCCGACTCGGCTTCGCCTTGCGCGGTGCAGCCGGTCAGAAAAGCCAGAAAAACCAGTGTAATAAAAATGTAAAAGAAGTTTCGGCGCATCGGACAAATTACCCAAAAGCAGTAAAATAAGTTATATTCTAGTATTTTGTAAATGAACGGCAATTCATTTTAATTCATAATATAAATTTACGCGACGGAAAAATGAAAAAAAACGGGCAGGCGGCGGCATTTTACGATTTGGAAGGAACACTGGTCAGCACGAACCTGGTGCATACGCTGGCATTCTACGCCCGCCGCCAGCAGGGCGTTTGGCAGACGGTGAAAAAAAGCGCCGAAACGCTCGCCAAGCTACCGTTTTTCGGCGCGACCGATTTGTATTCGCGCAACGTCTTTAACGAAGTCTTTTTCCAGAGCTACAAGGGCTTGTCGCAAGACCGCCTGCGCTATTTTTCGGAAGAGCTTTTTGAAGAAGTTTTAAAACCCGCGATTTACGACGGCACGCCTGAACTGATAACGCAATCGAAGAAAATCGGGCAGCGTCAAATCGTTATAACGGGCGCGCTGGATTTTACGATTGAGAGATTGATGAATCATCTCGGCATCGACGAATTTAAGGCGAATCGGTTGGAATTCGTCAACGGCTACGCGACGGGCAGAATTCTGCCGCCCGTGATGGCTTCGGCGACTAAGGCGCAGTGGATACGCGAATACGCCGAACGCGAAGGCATAAACTTAAGCGAATCATTCGCCTATTCCGATTCGATTTCCGATTTGCCGATGCTCTCGATTGTCGGTCATCCGGTCGCCGTCAACCCGGATTTTCGTCTTAAGCAGACGGCTTTGCAGCACGATTGGGCGATTTTGAATTTGAAGTAACAATTTCCAGGCAGGTTTCGGCTATGGATGAAAAGAAACTCGGCAAAATAATCTTTTGGGCGGGAGGCATTCTGCTTGGAATCGCTTTTGTTTTGTTTATGGGAGCGACGCCGAAATTTATGCCGCGCAGACCGATTGGAGAAGCCTGGGCTTTGTCGCTGCCCCTTGCCATCGGCGGAATTATCTGCATTATCGTCGGTTTTAATTTATTCAAGCGAAAGCGCCGCTGACCGGAGCAAATCGCGGGAAACGTTAATCCCGGTTTTCGTTTGAAGCAACGGCTTCGCGGCGCGATTGGGCGATTTGAATTTAAAGTGAGGTGAAAATTTATGGCTTGGAAAGTGTTCGTCGGCTTGATTTTGGCGTTTGCTTTGTTTTCTTCAGGCTGTACGGTTTTGTGGGAAACGAGCGTCGAATTGCTGTCGGAGAAATTACGGTGGCAATTGAAGAATAAACAGTTCGGGGAAATATACGATGAATCTACCGACTTTATTCACCGGAACATAAGCCGGGAGGAATTTATCGAACGCACGGCAGAAATCGCCGCAGGACTGGAAAGAGTCGATAAAGACATAAAATGGCAGCCGAACGATTATCTGCAAAAAACCTATGTTGTCGAAACCTATAACAGAAGCACTTATCTGAAGGCATATAAGGAATTAGGAGAAGGTAAAGAGAAAATAATTATTCATATGAGTTGGGAAGACGTAAACGGCAAAATGAAGTTATCGCATTTGTGGGCGTCTAACTCTCAGGATGCCGAGCGCCCGTTTAATATTCTAGCTTACGGGAAAATCGTCAAATCAAAATAAATTAATATGGCTTTGCAATTACGCAGAAAAACGCACGAATCAATCGTTTACATCGACCGCGACAGCGCGCCGCGGATTATGCCTTTCGGCGAGGATTTTATTCTGGAGGACATTCCCGTCGGCACGCGCGTGATTTATCCGAACCCGCCGATAAAAGGCTTGCCGAACCGCGAGGCGGCGATTCGCTACGCGGTCAATCATCCGCTCGAAGCCAAGCCGCTTTACGCGCAGCTCGAGCCGGGAATGCGCGTTACGATTGCGATGGACGATATTTCATTGCCGCTGCCGCCGATGCAAACGCCGGATTTGCGGCAGACGATGCTCGAAGTCGTGCTGGATATGTGCGCGGCAAACGGCGTCGACGACGTTCACCTGATTGTCGCCAACAGCCTGCACCGCAAAATGACGGCGTGGGAAATGGAGCGGATGGTCGGCTCGAAAATTTTTAACGAATTTTATCCCGACCGCTTTTACAATCACGACGCCGAAGACGATGAAAATTTAATCACTTTGGGTCATACGCGCCACGACGAGCCGCTGCGCGTGAACCGCCGCGCCGCCGAGAGCGATTTGCTGATTTACGTCAATATCAATCTCGTGCCGATGGACGGCGGTCACAAATCGGTCGCCGTCGGTCTGTGCGATTACGAGAGCTTGCGCGCGCATCACGAGCCGCAGACGATTCGCGATTCGCATTCGTATATGGACCCGCCCGCGTCGGAGCTGAATCACAAGGTCATCCGGCTCGGCAAACTGGTCGACGAGCACTGCAACGTTTTTCACATCGAGACGGCTTTAAACAACCGGATGTTTCCCGAAGGCTACGACATCCTGACGCGCAACGAAGACGAATTTTCGTTTATGGACAGGATGAAATGGGAAGCGATGAAGCGCACGTTTTCAAAACTGCCGCGCAAGGCGAGACGGAAAATGCTGCACGCCATCCCTGCGCAGTATGAGCTTATCGGCTGTTATGCGGGCGAAACGGAAAAGGTGCACGAAAAAATTCTCGAGCTGAATTACCGGCAATACGAAATTCCGGTCAAAGGTCAGTGCGACATAATGATTACGGGCATTCCCGACATATCGCCGTATAACGTCTATTCGGCGCTGAATCCTTTGCTGGTTCAGGTGATGGCTTTGGGCTATCACTTCAATATGTTTCGCAACAAGCCGCTTTTGCGAAAGGGCGGCGTGATGATTATCACGCACCCGTGTTTCGACGAGTTCGACCATAATTTTCACCCGTCGTATATCGAATTTTTTCATCGCCTGTTGCCCGAATCGCGCGACGCCTTCTACCTGCGCGACAAATACGAGCGCGAGTTTGCGACCAATCCGGCTTACGTCGAGATGTACCGGCGCGGCAACGCCTATCACGGCGCGCACCCGTTTTTTATGTGGTATTGGGGCGAAAACGGTCGCCAGCACGTCGGCAAAGTCATCGTCGCCGGAGCGGAAAACGCGCACGTGCCGGAAATTTTAGGCTGGGAACGCGCCGACAATCTGACCGAGGCAATCGCGATGGCGCGCAGCTATATGGGCAGAAACGCCGAAATCACGATGCTGCACCAGCCGATGATCGGATTGTGCAATGTGACGGATTAAAATTTTATTTCTGAATTCAGTCAGCAGCCGAGGTGATTTTTATGAACGATAACGAGCAAATGTCGCCGGAAATGAATGAGCTGAAATCGAAGCTGCATTCGACCTGGACAGCCGGAGATTTCGGGCAAATCGCGAAATCTTACGAGGCGAGCGCGGCGGAATTTATCGAGCGATTGAATTTACAGCCGGGCACGTGCGTTCTCGACGTTGCCTGCGGGACGGGCAATTTATCGCTTCCCGCCGCCCGCGCCCGGGCTGTCGTGACCGGCGTCGATATCGCGGCGAATCTGATTGAGCAGGCGCGCGCCAACGCGGAAAGAGTCGGGCTGGTAATTCAGTTCGATGTCGGCGACGCGGAAAATCTGCCTTACGATGATGCGAGCTTCGACGCGGTCGTGACGATGTTCGGTGCGATGTTCGCTCCGCGCCCGGAAATAGTCGCGGCGGAACTCAAACGCGTCTGCCGTTCCGGGGGCACGATTGCGATGGCAAACTGGACGCCAGGCGGATTTATCGGGCAGATGTTTAAGCTGACCGGAAAACACGTTCCGCCGCCGAAGCTGATGCCTTCGCCCATTTTGTGGGGCGACGAAGCGACGGTCGAAGAGCGTCTGGGCGGCGACGGCATCGCCGATTTGAAAATGACGCGGCGCGAAGTCACCTTCAAATACCCGTTTTCTCCAATCGAGGTCGTCGAGCATTTCCGCCTCTATTACGGTCCGACGCAAAAAGCTTTCGGCGCTTTGGACGAAAGCGGGCAAGCGGCGCTCAGACGCGATTTGGAGCAGCTCTGGACGGAAAATAATCAGGGCGCGGGCGGCATTACCGAAGTGAAATCGGAATATCTGGAAGTGATAGCCCGGCGCGCGTGAAAAAATGGAAGCCGTAATTTTTGTTGGCATTCAAGGCTCGGGAAAATCGACTTTCTGCAAGCGGTATTTTTTCGATTCGCACGTTCGCATCAATCTCGATATGCTGCGGACGAGACACCGGGAAAACCGGCTGCTCGAAGCGTGCCTCGAGGCAAAACAGAAATTCGTTCTCGACAATACGAACCTGACGCGCGAGGAAAGAGAAAAGTATATCGTCAAGGCGAAAAGTTACGGCTTTAAAATTACCGGCTATTATTTCGAGACGAAGCTGGAAACGGCTCTGGAACGAAACAACCGGCGCGAGGGCAAGGCGAAAATTCCCGAAAAAGGCTTGTGCGCCGCGTATAAAAGATTGCGGATTCCGAAGTTTGAAGAAGGTTTCGACGAGTTGTTTTACGTTCGGATAAACGACGGGAATCAGTTTGTTGTAGAAGAATTTGTCGCTGCTCGGTGAATGAGCGAGCGGCGGAGCAATTTATCAGAAGTTTATTGCAATGAAATTATCACCAGCCGGATTTTTAAAGTAAAAGAACTTCTTTGCTATACCGGTTGGTAAATGGTTTGTGTTTCAACAGGATGAATTAAGGATGTAAGAATTGGCGAGAAATAATCATTGTAGGTAAATCCAAAAAAGTAACAAATTGGAAAAATGCCATGGATGAAAAAATCGCAAATCAGAGTGACAATTCTCGCGAAGTTGAAACGAGAACGATTGAATCGCAATTAATTGCCGTGAAGGAAGCGGCGGCGAGAACGCGATACGTCTTTATTATTTTAACTATTGCATCTGCCTCGATTGTCTTTACTATCTGGAACGCCAACTTTTCCCGTGAAAGAAGTCTTGCGTTTTTATCGTCCGAAGTAACTATGGACGAAGGTAAAATGCGGGATTGGAGCAGAAAACAGATATTGGAGCAGTGGTATCACAATAGAGTTTTTCATAGTGAGTTTTTGGGCATCGGGGTAAGCGCAACGGATTTTGCCTTTATAGGCAGTATTACCCTGGTGATAATAACCGTCTGGTTATATTACGCGCAAAGGCGTGAAAACTGGACGATAGTTTCCCTGATTCAGGACGTTAACGGAAAATATTCGAGCAACTGGGAAATGAAAAATATGGTGTATCAGGGAATCACTCACAATCTGGTTTTTATCAGAACCGAAGAAACCGACGAGCCTTTGGAAGGTTTGGAAAGGAAATCAGAAAAGCGAGTGAATAAGCCTACATTGTTACAAAAAGCTCAATACTATCTAAGAGTTATAATAACCGGAAAAAACAGTTTACCGGCATCTTCAATGACGACCTTTACGGATTTGATACAAAGTTTTTTGTTCTATCTGCCCTTTTCGACAGTCCTGCTAATTATTTTTAGAGATGTATGGAATTTGTTTTTACCTTCACTGGTATCGGGACAGGATACAACTCTGGGGTGGTTGATATTAGAAGACGTTTGCTACAATTTAAAAAAAACGCAGACGGACGCCGGATATATGAGTTCAATCGAGAAACAACTTGGCAGAGCGCCTTGCGATTGTCAATGGTTCAGTTTTTATATAACTGATATTTCAACTCTCGTTTATCCGATATCCTGGAGAGGTTTGGGGAATTTATATCCTCTGACTATGCTGGTTCTGTTTCAATCTGTCGCCATAGTTTGCGGAGTTTATATATGGAAATTATGTCGAAGAGGCAGAAATTTTTCAATGGCGACCAAAAAGACTTTAATGGAATTCAGGAGAGAATTAGATGAGGAAGAGAATCGCAAAAAGCGAGTGACCGAAGCGCTAAAGCAAAATCCCGCTCTGAAGGAAATTGAAGTTGAATTAGTGAAAGTTCTTCAAGATTGGGCAAACAAAAAAAGACAGGCAAGAATTAATAACAGTTGACTAGATGAAATTATCACCGACGCAAATATTTAAAGGTAAAAAGATTTTCTTTATCGGCGGCACCGGCTTTGTCGGTAAAGTGACGCTTTCGATGCTGCTGCATAATTTTCCGGACGTCGGAAAAGTTTACGCGACCGTCAGGGCGCGCGACGCGAGAGAATCGGAAAATCGTTTCTGGACGAGCATCGTCACGTCACCGACGTTTGACCCTCTGCGCGAGAAATACGGCGACGGGTTCGAGGAATTTATCCGCGAAAAGGTCGTGCCCGTCAACGGCGACGTCGGCAACGAATTTCTAGGGCTTGATGAAAAGGAAGCGAAACGGATAATGCGCGAATGCGACATTATCATCAACGGCGCGGGAAACGTGACGTTTAACCCGCCGCTCGAATCGGCTCTGCGGACAAACGTCGTCGGCTCGAACAATATTCTGAAAATGGCGCGGATGATGAAGCGCCCGACGCTCGTACACGTTTCGACCTGTTTCGTCGCCGGAAAGCGAAGCGGCGCGATTTGGGAAAACGAGCCGGTCGTCGGTTATTTTCCGCGAAAAAACGAGCTTATCGGCACGACTTTCGACGTCAACAAGGAAATCGAAGACTGCGCCCGCCTTTCGGAACAGGCGCGGCAGGAAGCGACCGACGCCGTTCAAATCGCCAAATTTCGCGAGCAGGCGCGCGAGCGTTTTATCGAGGAAGGACGCGACCCGGACGACGAGGACGAATTGAAATCGGCGATTTTCCGCGAAAGAAAAATGTGGATTCGCGAGCGCACGACCGAACTGGGCGAAGCGCGCGCCGATTACTGGGGCTGGACGAATATCTACACCTACTCGAAATCGCTGGCTGAACAAATCATCGCGCAGCAGGACGACATCGTGAAAACTCTGGTTCGCCCGTCGATTGTCGAATCTTCGCAAAGCTACCCGTTTCCCGGCTGGAACGAAGGCTTTACGACGACCGCGCCGCTGATTCTGATTGCGCTGCGCGGTCAGCCGATTATTCCCATTAACGAAAAGCTCGTGCTCGACATTATCCCGGTCGATATGGTCGCGGGCGCAATCCTCGGCGCGGCGATGAACGCTCTTGTTGACGACCAGCCGCCGCTGGTTTTTCAGGCTTGCTCGGGCGACTCGAACCCGAGCGATATGAAGCGCATCATCGGTCTGGTCGGGCTTTATAAGCGCGAGTATTTTAAGGAAAAAGAGACGGGGAATAAACTGGTCAATCGCGCCGCGGCGATGATTGAAGTGATGCCGGTCAAGCATCGAACTTACGAGCTGACTTCCGCGCCGATACTCAATAAACTGGCGAAACGAGCCAATAATATGCTCGAAAAAGCCAAGCCGACCTGGGCGGGCGGACGCCTGACGAATATCGTTTCGGATTTGCAGAAATCGGTCGAGACTTTCGAGCGCACGACCGCCGAAACGGTCGCCGCCTTCGACCTTTTCAAGCCGTTTATGATTGACAACGAGTATCTGTATCGCGCCGACAACGTGCGCGCCCTGATGTCGCTCGTCAAGGAAAAGGAAAAAAATCTGCTGCCGTGGTATCCGGAAAGGCTGGATTGGTATGACTATTGGCTGAACGTGCATTTTCCGGGCTTGCGCAAATGGGTTCTGCCGCAGCTCGAAGAAGATTTGAAGATTCAGGAGCGCCGCGCCTACACGTATAAGGATTTGCTGGATTTGTTCGACACTTCGACAAAACGCTTTTCGACGCGCGTGGCGATGCGCATCGACCGCAACGGGCGCAAAGAGCAGTATACTTACGATGACGTGCGCGAGCTGACCTTGCGCGCCGCCGGATTTTTCGCCTCGAACGGCATCAAGGCGGGCGACCGCGTGATTTTGTTTTCGCACAATATGCCGGAATGGGGCTTGTCGTATTTCGGCATTCTGAAAACGGGCGCGACCGCGATTCCGATTGACCCGGCGAGCACCTCGCAGGAAGTCGTTACTTTCGCGCGCGCGGGCGAAGCGTCCGCGATTGTCATCAGCCCGAAGCTGGCGGACGAAAATCCCGATTTAGCCGAAAAACTGAAAGAAGCGAAGCTGAAAATCCCGGTCTGGACGTTTGAGGAAGTTTTCGAGATGCACAGCGAAACCGAAGAAGCGAAACGCCTCGCGCTGCTGCCGAACAAGATTCTGTCGAACTCGGTCGCCAGCCTGATTTTCACTTCCGGCACGACCGGCACGCCGAAAGCGGTGATGCTCTCGCACAAAAATTTCGTCAATATGATTTCGATGCTGTCCAGCGTTTTGGATATGGACATCACGGACGGCGTTTTGTCGGTTCTGCCGCTGCATCACACGTTTGAATTCAGCGCCGGATTTTTAACGCCTTTTTCCAACGGAACGCAAATCACTTATCTGGACGAGCTGAGCAGCGAGGAGTTGACGCGCGCCATCGAAAACGGTCACGTGACGGGAATGGTAGGCGTTCCGGCGCTCTGGGAAATGCTGCACCGGCGAATAAAAACGCGGCTGCGCGAGCGCGGCGACTGGTTCGCCGATTTAGCCGACAACATCATCGAATTCAACGCGTGGCTGCGCGACAACACGCCTTTTAATCTCGGACCGATTATCTTTTTCCCGATTCATCAGGGAATGGGCGGGCGGATGCGCTACTTGATTTCGGGCGGCTCGGCGCTTTCGGAAAAAGTGCAGAAGGATTTGCATGGGCTCGGCTTTACGGTTCTCGAAGGCTACGGCTTGACGGAATCTTCGCCCGTTCTGACCGTCGCGCGCCCGGGAAATAAATTGCTGAAAGGCAGCGTCGGAAAGCCCTTGCCGGGCGTCGAGGTGAAAATCGACAACCCGGACGAAAACGGCGTCGGCGAAGTGCTCGCGCGCGGGCAGAATATTATGCTCGGCTATTACAACAACGACGAAGCGACCGAAGCCGTTTTGCACGACCGCTGGCTGCGCACGGGCGATTTGGGCAAGCTCGACGAGGACGGAAATCTCTATATCGTCGGACGCTCGAAAGACGTTATCATCGACTCGAACGGCAAAAACATCTACCCGGACGAAATCGAGGATTTATACGGCAAGTCGCCGTTTATCAAGGAGTTGTCGGTTGTCGGCTTGCCGGACGAAGACGGCGGCGAAAAAATCGCCGCGCTGGTCGTGCCCGATTACGAGCAGGACATTGCCCTCAGCCGCGCCGAGACGAACAAAAAAGTCGAAGAACATTTCCGCGAAGTTTCCGGCGGCTTACCTTTCTTCAAGCGTGTCAAGGTTCTGCACCTGACGCCGTTCGAGCTGCCGCGCACGGCGACGCGCAAGGTCAAGCGCCCGGAAGTCGTCGAGCTTTTGCAGAATCTCGAAGAAAAGGCGCGCCGAAAAACCAAAGCCGTCGCCGAATCCAGAGGCGACGACAACGTTCTGTGGCTGCGCAAAATCGTCGCCAGCGTGTCGAATCGCCCGCTTTCGGACGTGGCGATGGACGACAAGCTCGCCGATTTGGGCTTCGACAGCTTGATGTTCGTCGAATTGCAGGCGGCGGTCGAAGACGCGGGCGGGCGCGTTCTCTCGCCCGACACGCTGAACGAAGTGCAGACGGTTCGCGAGCTTCTGACGGCGGTTCAGCGGCTCGATAAATCCAAAAAAATCATCGACGAACCGCGCGCCGAGGAGAAAAAGGAAGACGAGCTTTTCATCCCGTCGATTGTCCGCCGCGTCGGAAATCAGGTCGTCAGCTTCGCGCAGAACACGCTTTACAGCAACGTCCTGACGACAAAGGTCGAAGGCGAATCGAACGTGCCGCCGCACACGAATTTCATCGTCGCCGCAAATCACGCTTCGCATCTCGATATGGGCTTGGTCAAATACGCGCTCGGCGACGAGGTGGCGGAACAAACCGTCGCCGTCGCCGCGGCTGATTACTGGTTCGACACCAAGTATAAACGCGCTTATATGAACAATTTTACGACGCTCGTGCCCATCGAGCGAACCGGCAGTCTGCGCCAGTCTTTGCGCCACGTGACGCAGATTTTAAATGAAGGCTACAACACTTTGATTTTTCCCGAAGGCGGTCGGCAGGTTTCCGGTCAAATAGCCGAATTCAAGCCGATAATCGGTTATCTGGCTCTGAATAACAAAGTCGGAATTCTGCCCGTTTACCTCTGGGGAACTTTCGAGGCTTTCCCGAAAGGCGCGACGATTCCGAAGCCGGACAGCATCGGCGCGAAAATCGGCGCGAAAATCGGGCGCTTTCTTGAATATGAAGAACTGGCGGAAATGACCGCAGGCGTCCCGAACACCGAAGCCTATCGCCTGGTCGCCGCCCGCGTCCAGCACGAAATCGAAAATATGCGCGACGGGCGACGCGATAAATTCGACGTCGCGGCGGTCAGAAAAAAATGGCGCGCCGAACGCAGAAAAACGCGGAAACAGCAGCCGGTAATCGACGAGTAAATTATGAAACCGGTTCTTACAATTTCTCAGATGCTTGACGAAGCGCGAATTTTTGCGGATATTGAATCAACTTACGCGGAGCCTTCGTTATTTGGTGTAACAGACGGAAAAGCTGTAGGTACTTACGTTGAGCATAAATTCAAAGCGTATCTCGCGAGAAATTATGAAGTTGCGTTCAGCAGCTCGGCTTCGGGTATTGATTTGCCGGAATTGGGTGTTGATATAAAGGTAACAAGTATTACTCAACCTCAATCTTCTTGTCCCTTCAAATCGGGTCGTCAGAAAATATTCGGTTTAGGTTATTCGCTCTTGATTTTTGTTTACAGCAAAACCGATGATGCTCTAAACAAGACCGCAAATCTCAACATTCTTCATACTGTTTTTGTCGAAAAGGAAAGAACTGCCGATTATCAGATGACCACGGGTTTGAAACAGATTTTGGATAACAATGGAAATGCCGATGACTTGGTTTCTTTTATGCAAAACCGAAATTTGCCGCTTGATGAAATAGAAGCTTACCAGATTGCCGAAGAATTAATTAACGGCAAACAACAGCTTGTTGAAGGTTATCTGACGGTATCGAACGCGTTACAATGGCGATTACAATATGGACGAGTTATTTCGGAAGCCGGAAAAATTAACGGAATCCGGAGAGTTAGATGATAAGTTTAATCAAAGATGAAAAGGTAAAAGAATTCGGTGATTTTCAAACACCGCGCGAGCTCGCGTTTGAAATTTGTCTTTTGCTTTCCAAATTGAATGTCCAGCCGGGAACCATTGTTGAACCGAACTGCGGATTAGGCAGTTTTATTGGCGCTTCCCGCAGAATATTTCATTCGGCGAAAGTCTTTGGCTTTGATATTGCCTTAAAATACATCGAACAAACGCGTAACAAATTCAAGGATGAAAAAAATATTTCCATACTTGAAGCCAATTTTTTTGAAACTGATTGGAAAGAATTATTCAAAACTTTTAAAAAGCCGATTTTAGTTCTTGGAAATCCGCCGTGGGTGACAAATTCGCAGTTGAGCGTTTTAGACAGCAAAAATATTCCGCAAAAAGAAAACTTTCAAAAGTTTAGTGGACTCGACGCGATGACCGGAAAAAGTAATTTTGACATTTCCGAATGGATGCTGATACGTCTTTTCGAGGCATTAACTAAACAAGATGCCGCTTTAGCGATGCTTTGCAAAACGAGCGTGGCGCGAAAGGTTTTGAAATACGCCTGGAAAAATAAAATTCACCTTGCAAATTCTGCAATTTACCGAATTGAGACAGAAAAACATTTCAACGCTTCGGTTGATTCGTGTCTCCTGTTCTGCGAGTTCTCGGAATCTTTCCGCAACACAACCGCCAAAATATTTGAAAGTCTGGAGGCTGAAGATTCATCCCAGGAAATCGGCTTCAAAAATGACGAATTGATTGCTTCAGTGGAGTTTTACGAAAAATGGAAATACTTAAACGGCGGCTCTGAAATCAAATGGCGTTCGGGAATCAAGCACGATTGCTCAAAGATAATGGAACTGGTTAAAACCGAAGGCAACAGGTATAAGAACGGCTTAAACGAGCTGGTTGAATTGGAAGAAGATTTCATTTATCCGCTGCTGAAAAGCTCCGACATCGCAAACGGAAATATACAGCCTAGGCGATGGGTTCTGGTCACGCAGGAAGATGTTAAGGGTAGCACCTCAAAAATTGCCGAAATAGCCCCTAATACCTGGAATTATTTAATTTCGCACGGCGAATATTTAGATAACCGCAGAAGTTCGATTTATAAAAAACGCTCGCGATTCTCGATTTTCGGTATCGGTGATTATTCATTTGCGCCTTGGAAGGTTGCAATTTCGGGGTTTTATAAGAAGCTAAAATTTAATGTCATTGGAAGCTACGAAAAAAAACCGATTGTTTTAGACGATACTTGTTATTTTATTCCTTTTGAAAACGAAAAGGACGCTCGAAAAATCTGTGATTTATTAAATTCGGAAATCGGGCGGGAATTTTTTGAGGCTTATATCTTCTGGGACGCAAAGCGCCCGATTACCGTAGAAATTTTACAAAAACTGAACATTGCAAAGCTCTGCAAGTTCGTTGAAACGGCAACACGGCAAGGTCGGGATGAGGCATTTCAGTCGATAAAAAGAGATTACGAAAATGAATTGACAAAAACCGATATTCAGAACTCCTTTGACTTCTGAGAAAGTTTTGAAACCAAAGATTAAGGAATTCTCGTAATAACATCGATTACGAGAATTCTTTTCCTGATTCTGCAGGAGAAATCGGCTTTTTAATCTGCCGTCACGAAATAACTATGAAAATCGCAAAATCTTATCTTATCGTTTTTTGTTTGCTGCTTTCCCTGATTCCCGCCGTTCCGGCTCAGAAAAAAGCGTCTGAAACGCCGACGTTTAAGGTGGAATACGAAAAATTCACCTTGCCGAACGGCTTGCAGGTGATTTTTCACGTCGACCGGAGCGACCCGGTCGTCGCCGTCAACCTGACGGCTCACGTCGGTTCGGCTCGCGAGAAAGCCGGGCGCACGGGATTTGCGCATCTGTTCGAGCATCTTCTTTTTCTCGAATCGGAAAATCTGGGTAAGGGCGGGTTGGATAAAATGAGCGCGCGGATAGGCGGTTCGGGCGCGAACGGCTCGACCTCGCGCGACCGCACGAATTATCTGCAAACCGTGCCGAAGGACGCGCTGGAAAAAATGCTCTGGGCGGAAGCCGACAAGCTCGGATGGTTTATCAATACCGTCACCGAGCCGGTTCTGGCGAAGGAAAAACAGGTCGTCAAAAACGAAAAGCGCCAGAGCGTCGACAATAACCCTTACGGTCACACTTCTTACGTGATTGATAAGGCTTTGTATCCGGAAGACCATCCTTATAACTGGCAGGTCATCGGCTCGCTCGAAGATTTGCAGAACGCGACGCTCGCCGACGTGAAGGAATTTTTTCGCCGCTGGTATGTAACGAACAACGTGACGCTGGTCGTGGCGGGCGATTTCGACCCGGTTCAAGCCAGAAAGTGGGTCGAGAAATATTTCAGCGAAATCAAGCGAGGCGAGGACGTCAAACCGCTGCCGAAAAGACCCGGATTCGTCAGGGAAACGGTCAAATTTTATCACGAAGACAATTTCGCCAATCTGCCGGAATTGACGCTCGCCTGGGCGGCGGTCGAAGAGCTGCATCCCGATTCCTACCCGCTCACTGTGCTGGCGCAGTATCTTTCGCAGGGCAAAAAAGCGCCGTTTTATCAGGTTCTGGTCGAGGATAAGAAAGTCGCTCCGAACGTCAGGATGTTCAACTCTACCGAGGAAGTCGCCGGGCAGTTTGAAATAGCCGTGCGCGCCTTTGACGGAAAAGACCTCGACGAAGCGATGGCGGCGATTAACGAAGCTTTCGCCAAATTTGAAAAAGAGGGAATTTCGGAAAAAGACCTGAACCGCATCAAAGCCGGTCAGGAAACGCAGTTTTACAATTCTCTTTCGAGCGTTCTGGGCAAAACCGTGCAGCTTGCGCAATACAATTATCTGACGGGCGACCCGGGCTTTATCGAAAAAGATATTAAAAACATTCTCGCCGTGACGCCCGCCGACGTGATGCGCGTTTATCAAAAATATATCAAGGGCAAAAACTACGTTGCCACCAGCTTTGTTCCGAAAGGGAAATTGCAGCTCGCGCTGGAAGGCTCGAAAAAGGCGGAAGTGGTCGAGGAAAAAATAGTTCAGGGCGCGGAACAGGAAGTGGACCCGAACGCGGCGGCGACTTACGAAAAAACGCCTTCGAGCTTTGACCGCAGCAAAGAGCCGCCTTACGGCGAAGCGCCGGAAGTAAAAATCCCGGCGATTTGGGAGCAGAAGCTCGACAACGGCTTGCGCGTTTACGGCATTGAAAACAGGGAAGTTCCGCTCGTGCAGTTTGAAATCGTCCTCGACGGCGGGCTGCTGCTCGAAGACATCAACAAGGTCGGCGTTTCAAATCTGGTGGCGCGGATGATGACGCAGGGGACGCTCAGGAAAACGCCGCAGGAACTTGAAGAAGCGATTCAGCAGCTCGGCGCGACGATCAGCGTCTCAGCCGGAGCGGAAGAGATACGAATTTTCGTCAATACGCTGGCGAGAAATTACGCGCCGACGCTGGCGCTGGTCAGAGAAATTTTATTAGAGCCGCGCTGGGATGCGAAGGAATTCGATTTAATCAAACAAAGCACGATTAGCCTGATTCGCCAGCAGGCGGCGAATCCGAATATGATTGCGCAGAATAATTACAACCTTCTGATTTACGGAAAGGACAATATTCGCTCGCGCAATATTCTCGGCACAATCGAATCGGTCAACGCCATCACGCTGGACGATTTAAAGACTTACTACAACAAAAACGTCTCGCCGTCGGTCGCGCGGATGCACGTCGTCGGCTCGCTGGACAGAAAGGCGATTACCGAGCCTTTGAGCGAGCTGAGCAAAAACTGGAAAAGCAAAGCGGTCGTGATTCCCGATTATAAAACGCCGTCCGCGCCCGCCAAATCGCAAATCTATTTCTACGACGTGCCGGACGCGAAACAGTCCGTCATCCGTTTCGGCTACCCGGCGCTCGCCCAGACCGATAAGGATTTTTATCCGGCGACAGTGATGAACTACATTCTCGGCGGCGGCGGCTTCGCCTCGCAATTAACGCAGCAATTGCGCGAAACCAAAGGCTACACCTACGGCATCGGCTCGAGTTTTTCGGGAACGAAAAGCCCGGGCGCGTTTACGATTTCGAGCGGCGTCAGAACCAACGTGACTCTGGAATCGGCTCAATTAATCAAGAGCATTTTGCAGGACTATGCGAAAAATTACTCGGAAAACGATTTGGCGACCACAAAGAGCTTTTTGATTAAAAGCAACGCCCGCGCCTTTGAAACCTCTTTTGCCAAGCTGGCGATGTTGGACAACATCAGCAAATACGGCTGGAATTACAGTTACGTCAAAGACCGCGAGCAAATCGTCAAGGATATGACCGTCGAGCAAATCAGGGCTTTGTCGCAGCGATATCTGAACACCGACAAAATGATTTGGCTCGTCGTCGGCGACGCCAAAACTCAACTGCCGCGTCTGAAAGAACTCGGATTCGGCGACCCCGTTCTGCTGAATAAATAGACGGGCGAGAGAAACTGAAAATCCGGTAAAAACCCGCTTATTCCCGCAAACGGAAAGGCAGTGTTTTTACCGGATTTTTTTATTTACAATTAGTAATCAGAGGTCTATAGTGTATGCAGAATCCGCTTTGCGAGATAATTCCTGCGAAATTGATTACAAGCCAACCGGTAATTTATGTAATTGATAAACCCTGAATTATCTGATATTTACCGATACTAACGAAAAAGTTAAGGGAGAAACCTATGAAAAAACTCAGAATATTTTCGCTGCTGGTTATGCTCGTCTCTTGCGCTTTTCTTTTTACCGAACAAAATGTCGCGGAGGCGAGTTATTGTTTAGCGTATGAACAGCCTTGCAGCTATGATGGCGCTTGTTGCAGCAAGGTCTGCTGCCGCCCGTACGACACGCGCCCGTTGTGCGAATTTCACACGGATATGGTGTGGAACACCTGCGGTTAATCCAAAAAACGGCTATCAATAAAAAAACTTTCCGAAAGATTTTGTAAACCCGGTTTGCAAATTCGTTTTGGAAAGTTTTTTATTGTATTTATACTAATC
>JALZHR010000516.1 GCA_030860665.1 Acidobacteriota bacterium | reverse complement strand
CATTAGTTTAGCAAGAATGCGCCCTTGCTGACGCGCGGGCTTCCGCCTTACTTCAACTGGCGACCGCCGCATTGCGCGAAACTTCTTCTTCCGAAGAAAACGCCTCGCACGAATCAATCGCCAAATCCTTGTCGGCGTCGGCTTCGGTCAGACCGTCGCCGAAAGTGTTTCGCTCGCTCAGGGTTTCAAAATACGTGGTGATATTGTCCAGAATTTCCTGCGCCGAATGCGAATGATAAAGCGTCTGCCGAAACTGCGCGCCGCCGACCAAGCCTTTCGTAAACTGCCCGGCGAGCTGCTTCATTTTCCCTAAAGCGACGATTTCCGGCATTTCCTCGCTGACCATTTCAAAAAATTCGAGCAGGACGGCTTTCTTTTCCGCCAAATCCGGCTGATACGGCTCGCGCCCTTCGAGCGCATCCGCAAACTGGCGGAAAATCCACGGGTTCTGCATCGCGCCGCGCCCGATTAAGATTCCGTCGACGCCGGTTTCGCGCCATCTGCGCATCCCGTATTCAATCGTCGTGATGTCGCCGTTGCCCGATACGGGAATCGAAACGGCTTCCTTGACCTGCCGAATCAGCTCCCAGTTCGCCATTCCTTTATAGCCCTGCTCGCGCGTGCGCCCGTGAACCTGAATGTGCTCGACGCCGACGGCTTCAGCCATTTTCGCCACCTCGACGCAGTTGATTGACGCATCGGAAAAGCCGACGCGCATTTTTAAAGTCAGCGGAATCGTGATTGATTTTTTGATTGCTTTTAAAATCGTTTCCAGGCGCGGCAAATCTTTCAGCAGCGCCGAGCCGCCGCCGTGTTTGACGACTTTCGGCGCGGGACAGCCGCAGTTTACGTCCAGAATATCGGCGCCGACCTCTTCAGCCATTTCCGCGCCCATCGCCATTCGTTCGTGCTGCCCGCCGAAAATCTGCACGGCAAACGGGCGTTCCGACTCGTCAAAGCGCATCTGTCGTTTCGATTTCGGGTTGCCGCGCGTCAAGCCTTCGACCGAGATAAATTCCGACACGACCAAACCGACGCCGCCGCGCCGCTTGATGAGGCGGCGAAAAGTGTAGTCCGTCACGCCCGCCATCGGCGAGAGAATCAGGGGCGGATTGATTTCGATATTGCGAATCTTAAAAGGCTTCATCAAAAATATAATTTAGAGATAGTTTTTACGAATTTTTCAAATCAGTCAACGGATTCCGCGTCCGGCTAAGTTTTTCAATCGGAATATCTTTGATTATCCGAGAGCGTTTTCGGGTTGTTCCGCTTTCCGGCAAAACGCCGCGCCGGCGATTTCAGACGGCGGAAGCTATTCGGGCGAGATTAAAGCGCCGACCTGATTTTCGCCGTCTTGCGTCGCCGGTTTGTCGGAATCGCCGACCTCGACGAGCGTTAAACTTATAATTCCGGTTTTGGCGTCCAGCACGAAGACGTCCGATTTAGCCGCCGCGATTAATCTGGCGCTCGGGTCGATATGGAGCGTTTTGTCGCTGCCTTCGAGCAGAATTGCGAAAATCTGATATTTTCTCGCTTCAAAGCTCGTCAGCGAAAAATTTCCGTCTCTATCGGTTTTAATGGACGAGAAAGCCAGGAACTGGTCTTCCTTGTCGCCGTCCACATCGCGCAGCGCGACGTATGCGTTTGCCGCCGGTTTGCCGTCCTTGCCGAAAACCCTGCCCGCGATTTTACGCTTGGCGAGCGGCGGCGAAAGCTGAAAAATCAAATTCGTGACGCGCGTGTCGGCGTAGATTTCAAAGATTTTCGCCAGCGCGCGGTTCGTCGCTTTCGGGTAGAAATACGTCGCGTAGGGCGACAAATCAGTTGGTTTTTCGCCGAAATTGATGCTCAGTGTGTATTCGCCGGGCGGGATTTTATCGAAAGTAAAATTGCCGTTGGCGGCGGTCGTCGCCCAGAGCTTCCGGTCGGCGACCTGTTTGGCTGACTCGACCGGGACAAGCTCGATTTCCGTGTAGGGCAGCGGTTTGCCGTTAAATTTTAAAAGCCTGCCGCCGAGAACGCCCTGTGCCGAAGCGTTTTCAGCCGAAAAGAATGCGAGAAGAACCAGAAAAATTATGACTGAAAATTTAGCTCTCATAAGGCTGCGGGCGATTTTCGGAAAAATTGAAATCTTTTGTCGCCCAGACAAATGTTACAATAATCCGGTAATTATGGAAAAGAAAAACGGACCCTGGACGATTAAGGAATCGCGGCGGATTTACAAAAACGAGTTTCTCGAACTGTTTGAAGATAAAGTCTTACAGCCTGACGGGGAAGACGGCGAATACGCGACCGTCAGGATGAAAGCGGGCGTCTGCATCCTCGCCGTCGACGACGAGAACAACGTTTATTTGACGCGGCAGTTTCGCTACTCGCTCGGCGCGGAAAGCCTGGAAGTGATTGCGGGCGGCGTGGACGAAGGCGAGCCGCTGGAAAACGCAAAGCGCGAGGCGCGAGAGGAAATGGGCATCGAAGCCGAAGAATGGATTGATTTGGGAACGGCGGAAACCGATACTTCAATCGTCAATAGCCCGGCGCATTTTTTCGTCGCGCGGAAATTGAAATTCACCGAACCTGAGCGCGAAGGCACGGAAGCGCTGAAACCCGTGAAAATCAGTTTCGACGAGGCGGTCGAAAAAGTCCTGAGCGGCGAAATCAAACACGCCCTGAGCTGCGTTTTGATTCTGAAGGCAAAACTTTCGGGAAACGGAAAACGGAAAACGGAAAACGGAAAATGAAGAAAGCGATTCTTTTATTTTCCATTTTCCGTTTTCCGTTTTAAAAATTAGCTTTTCCGCAGCTCGACGCCGGTCGCCTCGAACGAAATTTCCGTGACCGTGCCGTCGGCGTTGCGGTTCTCGAATTTCGCGCCGTCTTCTTCAATCATATGGTCGACCTGCGCTTTCGTCAGTGTTTTCACGGTGAAAACGCCGTCGGCTTTGGCTTTGAACCCGGCGGATTGAAGCGGAACGAAAAAGGCGTGGTCTTTCATTTTCACGCGCACGGATTTTGAATTCGCATCGGGCGCAATCTCCATCCAGCAGCCTTCCATTTTGCACGAGCGCACGACGACGCCTTCGACCCGCACGGTTTTGCCCGCGTATTTCGACGGGTTTTCCAGCACCTTCGCCAGCGAGACTTTTTCCGCTTTCCGGGAAAGCGGCGCGCCGCGTTTAATCAAGCCTTTCGAGTCGAAATTTGCCTGTTTGTCGGCGGCGGTCGGTTTGGATTTCTCCGTTTTTTCCTGCGCGAAAGCGGCAAAAGACAACGCCAGAGTTAAAATCATCAGTCCGAAAAGTTTTTTCATTATTTGCTCCGTTTATTAAATTATCGCTTAGATTTTTAGCACACGAAACCGGGATTAAGCAAGACGCCTGCGGTTTTATCAATATCGGCGGGCGAATAAAATCATCGTCACAATCTGGAAATTCGCCGCATTGTCTGCGAAAATAAAAACACACGATTGAACGAAAACAATCGAATTTTAATGACAAGGCGGTAAAAAATAATGCAGCAATCGAGCAACGCAAACGATCAGGAAGCCACGCCGCGCCAGCGCGAGGAAGACGAACGCTACGGGCGCGACATTCCCGGCGGAACGGGCGACGTTTCGGACGAAGACCTGAAAGCCATCTCCAACGAAACCACAGCCGACGAAACCGAAATCGGGCAAGACCATTCGACCGAAAACTACGGCGACAGCTTCCCGGAACACGGCGTCGGCGCGGTTCAAAACGCCCACGATCCGACGTCTGACATCGCCAGCATCAGCGATGAATAAAAGACTGAAAAGCCTTCAATAAATTTTCCGGCGAATAAACAAAAGCCGGAAGCGTTCTAACGGAGAAACGCTTCCGGCTTTTGCGGCATCCGCCGGCGACAATGACACTGAATCGCGCGGTTTAATAAAGCGTAAAAGTATATTCGACCTCCTTGTTGACAGCGACCGGAGCGCCGCCGACTTCGGCAGGCACGAATTTGATTTTTCGAGCGGCTTTTATGGCTTCCTCAGTCAATCCGCCATCGAGCTTCTGCAGAACGGTGATTTCGCCTATCTGACCGTCCGGCTTAAAAAAAATTTTCAGCCGGACGCTTCCTTTAATGTCTTTCTGTCGGGCTTTATCCGAGTAGGGCGCGCGCGGTTTGCGAAGCGCAATCAACGGGCGCGAATACGGCGTAAGGTCTTCTTCTTCTTCCTCTTCTTCTTTTTTCTTATCTTCGAGCGCGTATTTGACCGGCACATTTGAAGCGTCTTTAATTTTCAGCATATTCAGAACTATCGGGCTGGTTTTCAGAGAGGCAATCGAAACTGCCGCTTCGCCTGTATCCGGAATGTTATTGGGTTGATTTTTGAAAAGCGGCTGGTCGTTCAGACGGATTGAATACAGAAAATTCTTCGCCGTCGCGGCGGTGGTTTCTTCTCTGGCGTAAACATAAACTCTGATAAAGGTATGCGGCGAAGCCATATAGATTGAAATCGAAATACCTTTTTTCTTTTCGTAAATATACATATCGCCGCTGAAATCGCCCATTTCAAACCGCGTGATGCGCACCTTTCTGTCGTGCGAAGGAAACTGCCGCATCATTTTCAAGCGTATTTTCGGGTCTGAATCCCGCTCAATCTCGACGTCCATTCTCGCTTCGTTATGAAAAGCGTAAGCGCTGTAAGAGTTGTCTTCTTCGTTATCGACCAGAAAATCGGGCGGCAGCGCGACGGTGAAATCGCCTTTCGGGCTGGCTATTTTCGTCCACTTTCTCGCTTCCTGCTGCTGCTGCTGTTGCTGCTGCTGTTGAGCGAAAACGGCGAGCGGCGATAAAATAAGAATTAAAAAAAGAGTTGTTAGTATTTTCATTTCCATGGTGGTGACGGTTCGCTTTTTTAGAGGCGATTTCCGTAGGGGCAAGCCGTTTTATTTTTATATTCGCCTGCTTAAATCGCGCTGCCGGCGCTTTCGTGCAACCATCGTCGCCGAAATGCGAAACTAACGACGCGGCATCGGTATAAGATTTTTATTGACATCGCAAAATTCATCTTTCAAACTTTCGTTTGGGCGCATTATAGCAATGAAAGAAAAGCATATCCAGATTTTAGGCATCTGTTTGACCGCTGTTTACGGTTTATTTGTCGCGTGGCTGTATGTCGCCGAGCCGAAAAGTCTGGTCGAGCTGCCGACCCGGGCGCAGCAGACGATTGAAAGAGCGACGACGACGGCGCAGGTTATGACCAATACCTACGAAATCGACCAGGCGAGATTCAATGAAGGCTTGGCAGCTTTCCGGCAGGAAAATTTCGTGCTGGCGCGCGACGCTTTTTCCAGAGCCGACACCGAGCGGCGCGATGCGCGGACACAGTTTTATATCGCTTACAGCTTTTACCGTCAGGGCTGGGGCAGAGTTTCCAATGACGACACGCTTTTCAGACAGGGCTTGGAGACGGTCAATCACGCTATTGCTTTAGACCGCAATTTCAAAGCGGACGACGCGAATTTACAGTTGAAAACGCCGGTCGAGCTGAAAACCGAGCTTGAACAGGGCTTGCAGTTGACGGCGGAAGATTTTAACC
>JALZHR010000515.1 GCA_030860665.1 Acidobacteriota bacterium | reverse complement strand
ACATTAAGCCCCGGACACCATATCTTTCCCAAATCGTCGGATAACAGCCTTGGGTTAGATGGTGCTGTCATTTTAGACCGAATTTTGAAAGATAGTCAATAGCAAAATGCAGAAAAATCGCAATTTTTAAGAAAAAAAAATTCTCTAAGATTCCGAGCGCCGAATCCGTCTCGTTTGCAGGCGCGAAACCAAGGAAAACAAAATAGTTAACTCGGCTTACCGGTTTTCATTTAAAGCCGCTTTGCCCCGACAATCGTCCGATTCAATTAATCGAAAGCGGACGACTTTTTTTATTTGCGTTTTTACTCGTCTGAAAATCTCTCGCGTCGATTATCGTCAAAGATTTCCTTACGCGCGCTTTGCGCCTTTGCGGGAAAAACTCCTGAATAAATTTTGCGGGTCGATTGAATCGAAATTAAATTTCCCGCAGAGGCGCAAAGCACGCGAAGAATTTAATCGTGTCGGTTGATGAACGGCGGCTATTTTGCTCGATAAAAAGCGTCGGTCAAAAATCGCCGGGCGAAACTTTATCGTGAAAAATCCTTTTATTTATGATACTTTAGTTCAATATGAGCTGGCTTGATACAGGCGCCGTGATGGGGCAAATCGGCGAATTTCTGGCTGAAGATTTGGGGCGCGGCGACATTACGACGCAGGCGACCGTGCCGGACGACGCGCGCGGCATCGGAAGATTTCTGGCGAAGGAAGATTTGGTCGTTTGCGGCATCGAGGTTGCCGAAGCCGTTTTTATGCACCTGGACGCCGAATCGCCCGAGCTCGAACCCGTTTTCAACGACGGCGAAGAGGTCAGGGCGGGAACGGTTTTCGCCACGCAAAAAGGTTTCGCAGACGTTCTGCTGGCGGGCGAGCGCACGGCTCTGAACCTGATTCAGAGGCTTTCCGGCATCGCCACTCTGACCAGACAATACGTGCGCGCCGTCGAGGGCACCAGCGCCGTCATCGTCGATACGCGCAAAACCACGCCCGGCTTGCGCCTGCTGGAAAAATACGCCGTCACGGTCGGCGGCGCGAGAAATCACCGCCTCGGCTTGGACGACGGAGTTTTGATAAAAGACAATCACATCGCGCTGGCGGGCGGCGTCAAGGAAGCCGTCCGGCTGGCGAAACAAAAAATCGGGCATCTGCATAAAATCGAGGTCGAGATTACAAACTGGGCGCAATTGAGAGAAGCCGTTCTGGCGGGCGCGGACATCATTATGATTGACAACCAGACGCCCGACGAAGCCGCGAAACTGGTCGATATGGCGCGCAATATGAACCCGAACATCCTGATTGAAGCGTCGGGCGGAATGAATCTGGACACGGTTCGCTCATACGCCGAAGCGGGCGTCGATTTGATAAGCGTCGGGAAACTGACGCACTCGGCGCGCGCCGTCGACATCAGCTTCAAGATTCAGACGATTTAAGAATCAGTCGTTTCCGGATTTCCTCTATCTTTCAGGCTTTATCAATTTTTGCCGCAAAATCCTTTTTAAAGGTTTTCCGCTCGCCGCCTGGAAAAGCGACGACGATTTTGTCTTCTTTGATTTCCTTTACCTGACCTTTGCCGTAAGAAGGCAGCTCGACGGTTTCTCCCGGCTCGATTTCCGCGCTGCCGCCATCGGTTTCGGACTTTAGTTTCGCCGGAATTTCCTCGTCCGGCATCGCCGCTTTCCCGTTCGGCTGCTGCTGCGGCGGAACTTCGATATCGAGACGCTCGGCAAGCGGGCTGGCGCAATTGTCGCACGAGCCGCAGCCTTCGGTTTCTGCCGAATTTGATTCAGCCCCGAAATATTCGGATAAAATGCGCCAGCGGCAAAAGGCGCTCTGAGCGTAAAGCATCATTCGTTCGAGTTTTTCGCGGTCGGTTTCGCCGCGCTCGACGTATTCGGCGGCGATTTTCTCGATTTCCTCTGCGCTCAAGCCGGCTTTCGCCAGCCTGAATTTTGCGCCGCGCTTTTCCTTGACGATTCCCGCATCTTTCAACAAATTCAAGCCGACGCGCAGTTTCGTCTTTGCGACGCCGTCGCCGGCGGTTTCTTTTATCCGCTCGAAATTGACGGCGGTTTCGGCGGCTTTCGTTTTTTCCAGCGCCGTGTGAATTTCCCGTATATCGTCAGCGGACGGATAACGACCGCCGAGAAAAAATTGCTGCGTGCGGCGGTCGCGCGTGTCGTAAAGCAGGACGCACTGCGCCGTTTCTCCGTCGCGCCCGGCTCGCCCGGCTTCCTGATAATAGGCTTCGAGTGAGCCGGGAATCTGCCAGTGTGCGACGGCGCGGATGTCGGGTTTGTCGACGCCCATTCCGAAAGCGTTCGTCGCTATGATAGTTTCCGTCTCGCCCGCCATAAAGCGGTCTTGAACGCCGTTTCGCACTTTCGCCGAGAGCTTTCCGTGATAGCTTTCAACCGATTCGAAGCCGTGCGAGCGCAGAAATTCGCAGACTTCCTCGACGGCTTTTACCGTCGCGCAATAGACGATTTTCGAGCCTTCGATTTCGCTGAGAATTTCGCTGAGCCGCCGTCGTTTTTCCAAATCATTAGTCGTGTGGACGACTTTAAAAACCAGGTTCGGGCGAAAAATCCCGGCGTTGGTGACGCGCATATTCGGGCGTTCGAGCTGTTTTTTGATGTCTTCGACGACTTCCGGCGTCGCGGTTGCGGTCAGCGCCAGAACGGGCGGGTTTTTCAGCCGCCGGATTGCCTCGCGCAGCTCCAGAAACGCCGGGCGGAAATCGTGTCCCCACTGCGAGATGCAGTGCGCCTCGTCGATAACGACGAAATTTATCTCCTTGTCGCGCAGCGTCTTCAAGAATTCCGCGTTGGTCAGGCGCTCGGGCGTGGTAAAAATAAAATCGCTTTTGTCCTGCTCGACCTGTTCGAGAGATTCCTTCTGCTCGCTCTCCGGGACGCTGCTGTTCAGGTTGGCGACGTCCAAGCCTTTTTCTTCGAGCTTTTCGCTCTGGTCTTTCATCAGCGAAATCAAAGGCGAGACGACGAGCGTCATTCCCTGTTTCTGGAGCGCGGGCAGTTGATAGCAGAGCGATTTTCCCGCGCCGGTCGGCATAATCGCCAGCACGTCTTCGCCGTCCAGAACACGTTCGATGACCTCGCGCTGCCCCGGACGCAAATCTTCGAGTCCGAAAACTTCGCGTAAGGTTCGTTTTATCTTTCGTGTATGATTGCCGTTCATCAGCTTCGCCTTTCGGCAATAACCGTGCCGACTTCGCTACTTTTTCGATTCTCTCGGCTTTTCCTCGCTCGTCAGGGCGAGCATTTCTTCGGTCGGTTTTAAAAGCGGCAGAAAATAAATCAGGGCGGTCGAAAAAATCAGGGCAATCGTGCAGGCAACGCCGCCTTCCAGACCGTATTCGCCGCCGGTCAGCCAGTCGGGTCCGGCGTCGCTTGCTTGCAGCACGGGCGCGGGCGCGATTCTTTGCAGCCCGCTGACGTTGATTCCAAGGATTGCGCCCTGAAACCAGTTCCACATCAGGTGAAGCCCGAAGGGAAACCACAGATTTCGCGTTTTATAGTATGCGACGGCAAACCAGACGCCCGCGATAAAAGTATTCAGCCACGAAAGAAAATTGGCGCTCGGATTATCGTTGTGCGCCGAGGCGAACAGGAACGAGGTGATGATTAAACCGACCCAAAAGAGTTTGGCGCGCGCGAGAGTTTGCAGCATATAGCCGCGAAAAAAGGCTTCTTCAAAGATCGCTCCGGCGATGAACAGCGCCAGCGAAACACCGAGCGTCAAAATAATCGGTGTCGCGCCCGCCGTCTCGTTAAACCGAAAGTCGACGCCGCCGAAAATCGCCGCCAGCAGAGACGCGAAACCGAGCGAAGCCGCGCCCAGAACGCATCCGGCGAGCAAATCTTTGAGCCAGTTTTTCGTCACCCAGAAGCCGAGCGCGCGAAACGGCAAATCTTCAAAAATCTTTCCGTAAAGCCAGCCGAGAAAAATCGCCAGAGTCGCAAAAATCGTAAACGGAACAAAAAGCGCGAGCAGGCTGTCGGGCGTAAACC
>JALZHR010000509.1 GCA_030860665.1 Acidobacteriota bacterium | reverse complement strand
GACGATTCGATGTCGTGGATAATCGCCAGCACGGGCAAATCCCAACGCTCCTCGATTTCGTGCGCCGAGCCGATTAAATCGAAGTCTCCGCTGCTGCCGCCGCCGCCGGCTGCGGAATTGAATTTATCCAGAATAATCGCGCCGGCGAAAGCGGCTGTGCCGCCGAGCAGAATCAAAATCAGGAGATTTAAAAGCGGTTTCGGGCTTTTCGGCTCGCCGTCGGTGCGCGGCGCGTCGATGATGCCGAAATTCATCACTTTTTCCTTGTTCAAGACCTGCGAAATCTCGCTTTCGCGGGCTTTTTTCTGATAGAGCAGATAGGCTTCCTCGTTGATGCTGCGCTCGCGTTCGAGGTTTTCCCTTTCGATGCTGCGCGTGTTGAGCACGGCAACGTCGGCGCGCAGCTTGGCGGCTAGCACCGACATATTTTTTTCGCGTTCCCTGAGTGCGGCAAGGCTCGTCTGCGCGCCGTACAGCTCGCTTTCCAGCTTGCGCCGCAGCTCGTTCAAGGCAAATGAACGCTCCTGCGGCGGGTTGGCGGTTTCCTCGGCGAGCGATTTTCTCAACTGCCGGATGCGCTCCTCGTTTTCGCGCACGGGTCGGCTGGTCGGCTGATATTTCTGCAAAAGCTGCGTGCGCTGCTGTTCGAGCTGAATCAGTTCCTGCTTCATCCCGTCGAGCGCCGAGACATACTTTGAAACCGAGCCGGTCTGAATCTGTTCGGGCTGCGCGGCGATTTTTTCCTTCAGCGAGGCGATGCGCTTTTCGGTTTCGCCGATTTCGGTGCGCGCGGAGTCCGCCTGCGCCTGCGCTTCGTAAAGCTGTTTGAGAAGAAGCTCCTGCTGGACTTTGATGTCCGCGCCGGTCACGCCGTTCTGCACGTCGAATTTTTTCAGCGCCGAGGTCGATTGATTCAGCTTCCGGTTAAACGAATCGGACTGCTCGTTGAAAACCTCGCCCGCCTGCTGTTTTTCGTTTATCTGGACGTGTAATTCCACGTATTTCTGATAGATTTTTTCGAGCGTCTGCTTGGCGCGCAGCGGATCGGTGTCGGTGTAGGCGACCTTGATGATGCGCGATTTTTTGGTCGGCTCCACCGACAGGTTATTGGCGACGCGGTTGACCGTTTTCTCGACCGTAAAATTGTTTTCAGCCGGTTCAGGCGCGGCGTTATTATCGGATTCTTTCGCGCCCGACGTGCGGGACGTGAAGCCGTAGAGCGATTCTTTAATGCTCTGGCGCAAATTGCTGAGCCACGTGTCGCGCTTCGGCGCTTGATTATTGACGAGGTCTAAATCCGTGACCGCGCCGGTTATTACCTCGCGGCTTTTGATAAGCTCCAGCTCCGAGTTGAATTCCTCGTCGCTGATAGACGACTGAATCATATCGGGAATCTTGTCCGACGAGCTGATTTGCGGGTCGATGCGGTCGCGCGAGACCAGAATGCTCATCGTCGCTTCGTATTTCGGCGTGATTAAAAACGTCGCAGTCATACCCGACGCGACGACCAGCAGAAAGACAGTGAAAATCAGCAGCTTACGGTGCAAAACCGTCTGCCCTACCCGGTAAAACAAGCTTTTTTCAGTCGAAAACCTCATCGTCAGTCACAAATAATTAGAAAAATGGAACCAGTCCGCGAAATCCTTCTATCGCTTTATTTATCTGCGAAATTTTTGAATCGGGAATGAAAATATAATCGCCGTCCTGCAAAACGATGTCCTGTTCCTCGCCCTTTTCATTCAATATTTTCAAAACGTTTGCCGATTGAAACCGCCAGTCGCGCCGCTCGCTGCTGCTACTGCCGCTGCCGCTGCCGTTCGGGCGCGCGTGCAGAACCATTCGACGGTTCGCGTCGCGCGTAAAGCCGCCCGCCAGAAAAATCACCTGCACGAGCGTCTGCGCGTCGCGCAAATCGTAGCGCCCGGGCTTGTTGACCTGCCCGCCGATGAAAACGCGCGGCGGCACGTATTCGACTAGCGTGACGGTGATGACCGGCGTCAGCAGAATTTCCTCGTAAGCCTTTTCCAGATGTTTTTTAAGCTGCGAAACGGTCATTCCTTCCGCCCTGACATCCTCAATCAATTGCAGGCTGATAAAGCCGTCCGGGCGCACGACCAGTGCGGTATCGGTCAATTCCGGATGATAAAGAAACTTAACGCTCAGCTTGTCGCCCTGACGAATACGATAACCGGCGTCCGGCGAGCCGCCGCCGACAGTAGAGGGCTTCGTTTCCGGCGTTCGAGCCTGCGCCAGCGCCGCGAGCGGCAGGCAAAGAAGGCAAACGGCGAAGATAGAAATTAATGTCGAAACCTTTAAACGCATAAAATCCGTCATTGATTGAAGCGGCGCGATTCGTTCCGCGTCCGCCGCCAATCGCTGCATTGGTTATTTGTTAATATGACGAATCTTTGAAAACTTCCAGTCTTATTTGGAGAGAGTTTCGGGCGATTGTTTTAATGGCGGCGCGTCGTGCCGGAAAGAATAAAAGGCGGGCTTTGAACAAAAACGGAGGGAATAAAATTCTAAATTCTAAATTGTTTCGGATAAGATTTTCCAAAGCAATTTAGAATTTAGAATTTACAATTTAAAGTTTGCTTTTCGCTCAATCTCAGATTTTCCTGTTTCTGTGCAAAGCATAAAAGGCGGAAAAGCGTTTTTGATTTTCGCGGAATCAGACTCGATAAGAGATACGATTGTTCGACTCGTTATCTGCCGTTTCTGCGGTCGATTCTGCGGTCGAAAGCTCGCCCGAATCAGGCGCGGAAACCTGCTTTTCCGAAAGCTGCCCGCCGCCGGTTTCGCCGCTTTGCGAAAAATCCGCGCCCTGCCGGACATTCATCTCGGCGAGATTTATGCCGCGTTCGCGGATAATGGCGGTCAGCTCGTGACGGCGCGCGTCGAGCTGATTTTTTATCTGCTCGCTCGCTGCCAGAAATTCGGCTTTCAATTTGCCGTTTTCGCCGACGGTCAATTTTATCTGCAAGCCTTCCAGAACCGAGTGTTTCAGCGCAATCACGATTGCCAGCTCGTTTTTCAGATTTTGCGCGCGGATTGCCGAAACGATTCTTTCGAGGTCGGCGACGTGCAGAATCGAGCGCGCCGCCGGAATCGAATTCGTATTGAAGATTTTATTATCGGCTGGGAAAACGAACGCGCCGAAGCCCGGATTTGCGTCGCCGTCGCCGCTGCCGTCGCGCTCGCCGGATTCCCGCCGCTGCTCGTCGGATTGTTTTCTTTCTCTTTCCTCGACGGCTTCGCGCGTCTCGACGCTGCGGCTCGATTTTTTTTCGTTTTTGGCTTCGTCCGCGTCGGCGCTTTCCTTTGCGGAGCGGTCGGATTTTCGATTGGACGGAAAATTTTCTTCGTCGCCGTCGTGCCGGTTTTGCGTTTCCTTCAAAATCTGCGCGAAGCTTTTCGATTGCTGCTGCGGCGCGAGCGGCGCGGAATCGAAGGAATCGGTTTTGTGCGGCGAAACATTCGTCTGATTGACGTTTTTATTTTGAAAGGAAGCTTTTCTGTCCGCCGCCGCCTTCTGATTCGTTTTCGATGATTCGACTTTCATAAATTCCCCGCTTGTTTGCTTGCCTGCTCTCGCCGCCGTCGCCGTTTCAGTTTATTTTATTCTGGAAGTCGTCTCGCGGATTTTTTTCTGCATTTCCGGCAAATCCACGCTTTTTCCTTCCGGGTCGAGCGCGACGGCTTTTTCAAACGCGTCCTTCGCCTTCACATACTCGCGCTGCTTGAAATAAACGTCGCCGAGACTGGCGAAAGCAATTGCCGAATTCGGGTCGATTTCGGCGGCTTTCTGATAAGCTTCGAGCGCGCTGACGTCGCGTCTGAGAGCCTGGTAAGCGTTGCCCAGAGCGACGTAAACCTCGGCGGTCGGCGTTTGTTTCGCCACCTCGTCAAGCTCTTTTATCGCGTCCTGATGCTTTCCGGTTTTCGAGAGCGTCGTCGCCAGAAAATAGCGAGTCTGCGGCGTCCGGTAGCCGAACTGAATCGCGTATTTATAGGAATTTATCGCTTCTCTTTCCTTCCTGGTCAGGCGCAGCGCATCGGCGAGCCCTCGATGCGCCATCGCCATATTCGGCGTTATCTGAAGCGCTTTTTGATACGCTTTCAGTGCGTCGGCGGGCTGTTTGTTGGCGAGATACGCGTTGCCGAGACCGTAGAAAGGCAGCGCCGAATTCGGCATATATTCGAGCGCCTTGTTAAAAGCCGTGAAGGCGTTCGGGTAATTGCCCTTCGCCATCTCAATCTGACCGGAAGCGAACCACCGCTGCGCCTCGATTTGCACCGCCGTGTAGCCCTGCAGCTGCCCCAGTTGCGCGGCTTGCAAAACGAGCTCCCAGTCAGCCGTCGTGACGCTGTCGGTTTTCGTCGGGTCGGCGTAATTTTCCAGCGTTTCCTTCACTTTCCGGCTCACTTCCAGAGCGATTTCCTGTTCGGTTTTCGGTTTCGGATTTTCGGTCTGCGCAGCCGTATTGGACGGGTTGGTCGGCTTCGGAGTTTCGCGGACTAATAAGAAATCGGTCTTTTCCGGCGTCACGCTGATTGATTGGACGGGAAGCAGAATCTGCCCGCCTTTTCTGACCGTTACCTGGTAAAGTCCGGGCGCGAGATTTCTTCTGAGCTGCGCGCCGGAGTCCGTCAAGCCGATGTTCCGGTTGTTCAGCCAGATTTCCGCTTTGGCTTCCTGCGTCGTAAAGACGACCGGAACGAGATTCGTTCGCGTCGCCGCGCGGGTCGGCTTGCGTTTTCTCGGAACGGCTGCCTGTTTCGGCGTCGTCGAAGCCGTCTTTTTAGTTCTCGACGGCTGTTTACTACTGCCGCCGCCGTAAACGGTACTGCGCAAATCGTCCTGCGCGTGAATGACTACCGCTGCCGAGGAGAGCGCGCCGAACAATGAGAGAAAGGCGACGGCGCAAATTCCGGACGTTAGTTTTTCGGTAAAGTTAAAAGGTTTTCCCGGGCTGCTACTGCTGCTGCTGCTGCTCATCTTTTTCTACCTCTTTTATGATAACTGTCGGATGTTCATCCATTATAATTTATCAGGCTGAATTTTTCCCGCATTTTTCGCGCACGGCGCGTTTTATTGTTTCTTTCGCCCGACCAGATAGCGAAAGCCGACCGTCGCCACGCGGGTTTGCTCCGGTATCTCGAAGCGGGCGCGGGCGGAAATCTGCGCGGCTTTTTCGGTCGCCGAGCCGCCCTTGACGACGCGCAGAACCTTGCCGCTTTTCAGCGCCGCCAGAACCTGCTCGTCGCTGGCGGCGACATCGCTTTCGGAAACTTTGTCCTGCGTCCATTCCCAGACGTTGCCCGCCATATCGTATGCGCCGAACGGAGAGCGGTTCAGCGAAAAGCTTTTCACCGCCGAGACCTTTCCGCCCGTTTCGCTCGACGCGGCGGCTTTCGCGTCCCAATCGCCGCCCCACGGGTATTTATTGTTTTCGCGCCCGCGCGCCGCCAGCTCCCACTCGGCTTCGGTCGGCAGGCGAACGGGCAGATTGATTTTCGTTTCCAGCCATTTGCAGAAGGCTTCGGCGTCGGAAAATGAAACGCCGGTCACCGGAAAGTCGCCCGCGCCTTCGGGAAACTCGTTATTTTTCCAGCCCGCGGGAGCGCGATGATTCGTCGCTTTGACGAATTCGGCATACTGCGCGTTGGTGACTTCGGTTTCGGCGATGAAAAAATCCTCGACCAGCGCGCGCTTGAGCGGTCTGCCCGTATCGCCGCCGCCGAGCGTGATTTCGCCGCCCGCAACCGCGACGACGTTTTCCGGTTTCGCGGCTTCTCCGGCGTTCGTTTCGACTGCCGGATTCGGCGCTGTCGTTTGTTGATTCGCCGCCGGTGCGGGCGCGGTTTCGATTGATTCGTTTTTCGGCGCGGCGTTCGGATTGGGGTCGATGTTCGTGACGGTATATTCAAAATCGCCCGCGTTTTTCTGAAAGCGGTGCGAGCCGAAAAGATACCACGAGCCGTAGCCGAGCGTGACGGCGGCGAGAAAACAGACGAGCGTGGCGACGGCGAGCGGCAGCACCCGCGAGGCTTCCTCGACGGTTCGCGAAGACGCGGTTAAATGTATGGATTGCTGTTGCTGCTGCTGCTGCTGTGACGGTTTTTCGGGCATAAAACTTCGTTTCCGTCCCTTTTATCTGATTTTTATCGGCGCGCTGCATTGCGGCTCAATTAATCGCCGGTTGTAAATTTTTGTTGCCTTCGATTATAAACTTCCGGTTCGGGCGGCGGCAACCTCGTTTGCGGCGCGCGGCTTCAGGAATCGCCGCGCCGACCGTGCAGAATTGCGCCGATTTCGTCGCTGATTTTCTGCTCGCGGCGCGCGGCGGACGTGCGCTCGGCGATTTTCCAGCTCGATTTGTGCAGCTCGATGGCTTTTAAATCCTTCGCCGCTTCGATTAACCTTTCGCGCGCCCGCTCGACTTCTCTCTCCGCCGCCGCGACCGCCTGTTTCTGCTGCTCGACCGCCGCTTCCAGCTCAATTTCGGTCTCTTTCAGATGGCTCAAAAAATCTTTGTGCGCCGTGACGCTGCGCGCCTGCGTTCCGCCGCTCAGCTCGGTAAACATCGCGTTCTGCGCCGCGCGCCGCCGCTCGCGGCAATTTCCAAGCTCCGCCGTGCGCCGGTTCAATTCGGCTTCGGCGCGCGCCAGTTGCTCGAGCCGCGCGGCGACCGCCCGCGCCGCTTCGTCCTTCGCGCGCCCGCGAATTTCCAGAACCGTTTCGAGACGATATTTTTTCGATTTCATAACGTTATTAATTTGAATGCCGATTTATAAAAACGTCTAAATCGAGCCAAATGCCTCTGATTTTATAAAGCCAGCCGGTAATTGCGCGCCCGCGCCGAAGACCGGCAAAGCCGTTTGATTGTAAATAATCCGGGCAGGATGCAATATTTTTGCCCTTATTTATTAATCGTTTAATATTATCACGGCTTTCCGCCTGCCGGATTTATCATCTTATCCGGCTTTGCGGCGCGCCGAAATTAGCTTTGCTTTCTTTGTTCAAATAATAATAACATTGGAGTTGGAAATTTAGTCAGGTAAATATCCGAAGTGGCTGAACAAACACCGGAACAACAACAGCAGCAGCAGCAATTTTCCGCCGCCCAGCAATCGCTGGTTGACCGCGATGCGCTGGTCGAGCGTTATCGCCCGTTCGTCTTTTCGGTGGTCAAACAGGTTCTGAACACGATGCCCGTCAAGGTCGATTTTGAAGAGCTGGTCAGCTACGGGATGGTCGGATTGCTGGAAGCCGCCGACCGCTACGACCCGCGCCGCAAGGCTTCGTTTATCACCTTTTCGCATTATCGCATCAAGGGCGCGATATTCGACGGGCTGCGCCAGATGGGAATTCTGACGCGCACGCCGAACGACGCGTGGGCGCGCCGCGAAGCGGTCGTCAACGATTTGCTGCAAACCGTCGCCGACGACGAATCGGAAAGCCCTTCAGCCGCCGCAGCTTCGGTCGACGAAGAAATCCAGGGCGTCGGGCGCTGGATCGACTCTCTGATTCCGGCTTACCTGCTTTCCCTCAGCGACGAAAACGCGCCGGACGTAGCCGATTCGCGCGAGCTGCCCGACAAGGCGGTCGAATTTCAAAACACCGTCGCCGTTTTGCGCAACGCCGTCGATGAGCTTCCGGCAAAAGAAAAAAATCTCATCGAGGCTCTTTATTTCAAACAAATCACCACGACCGAGCTTGCCCGGCAAATGGGCGTCAACAAATCGTGGGTCTCGCGCCTGCACGCCAAAGCGGTCGAACGCCTGCGCCAGCGTCTCGTCAACATCGGCTTTCTGCCGTCTTCATAAAGAAATCTTCACCACAAAGACACGAAGAACACAAAGGAAATTTAGAATTCGGCTGCGCGGCTCAAGCCGCGAAATAAATATATTTATTTCGCGCTGTTTGGCGTTCGTTTACGGCTGATTCTTTTCTTGTTTCCCTTGTATCCCTGTGATGAAAATTTCTTTCCGCGCAGGAAACATTTTCGGAAAGCTGCCGATAATTATCACAGAAACGGCAAGCAAATTAGTGACGAGCTGGATTTTTTTTCCGAAAGATTATGCCTGTAACGCCAATCAAAACTTCGGCAAATGCAGATTTTTCCGCTTCTTCGACGGCGGCGGGCAAGTCGGCGCAGGCTCAGGCAAACGCGTCAGCCGCGCCGCCGCAGAATCAAAATTCGGAAGCGTTCCGGCAGGTCAACCGGCAGCTGACAGGCGGAAATAATTCGCAGGGCAATCAGAATAATCAGGCGGCGCACGGGCGCGCGGAAGGCAATCACGCTCACGGCGGTAATTCGTCGGCGCACGCTTCGATGCAGGGCAGCGCGCAGGTTTCGGTGCGCGGCGGCAGCGGTAATCACAACGGGAATCAGGGCAGTCACGGCGTTCATCAGGGCAGTCAGTCGTTGCCGCAGGCGAATCGAAACGAGGTCGGCGACGGCGGCAGACACGGAAACGGCAACGGAAACGCTCACGCTTACGGTCGCGCCGAAGGTCACGTTCAGAACAACGGCGGCAGCGGAAACAACAAAGGCGGAAATCCGCTGAATATAAACATCGATTTTTCGGCGCACGCTCAAGCAAACGGAAACAGTCAGAGCGGCAACAACATTCACGCGACGGCGCACGCGCAGATAAATAATCATTCGGCGCAGGCTCACGCCAATCATTCGACGCGCGCGCGGATAAATTCTTCCGCGCCGCCGAATACGCCGCCCCAGTCAACCAACCTGAATCTGGATTTGTCGCTGAATCTGAACGGCGGCGGCAATCACAACGGCGTCGTCCGCAGCGTTTTGAACCGGGTTTTGCGCGAGAACGATATTTATCTGAACCAGAACGTTATCCGTCATTTCGTCAACGAGAATTTCAGCAAGGCGGGAAACGGCAACGTTTACGGCAATAAGCGCCACGTTCCGATTCCGCCGGAGATGACGCAGATTGTGCGGATAATCCGCACGCAGCTGGCGAACGTTCTGAATAATCCGCCGCTGAATTTTAACGGGAACGTGCGCGTCACGATTCAGAATTCGGCGGAGCTGGCGAGTTTGATTCACACGAGCCGCGGCGTTTTGCTGCAAAACTTCGGCGCGAAGCCGTTCGTCAGCCTGAATCTACAGGCGCGAATGTATATCGCCGCCGAGCTGATTCTGAAATATCTGCCGAAGTTTCAGCCGAACGTTTTTTCGCCGAATCATTCGGCGAAGCAGATTTTAAACGGGCTTCTGCTCGCACGCGGATTCGCGATAACGGCGGACAAATTTTTCCCGCGCCACGACATTTTTTCGGCGAAAAAATTTCCGCTTCCCTACAACGTTCCGCCCGCCGTCATCCGCAATCTCGGAAACGCCGTCAAATCTTTGATTGTCGAGGCACGGCTGGCGCAGACGCCGAAGGATTTGGAAGCGGCTGTGCAAAAATTACTGCGCAATCTGAGCGGCGGCGGTAAAAACAATCTCGATGCGCTTCGCAGCGCGGTTGAATTAGCCGCGCAGCTCGGCGTCCGGGGAAACGTCGAAGCGGGCGAAGCCGCACTGCCGGAAAAAATCGCCGAACTGGTGAAATTTCTGATTCTCGCAGGTGACAGGGCTTTGCAGTCGGTCGCCGACGCCTTCGACGCGGCGGAAGCCGAGATGCTCGCGGCGCAAAACGCCGACAATTCCGAGAGCGCGGAGCTTGAGCGAAACCGGGAAATAATCCGGAGCGGCGAAAAAGCGATTCAGGCGGAAGGCGCTCTGCGGCGGCAGTTGGAATTCAACCCGTTTCTCCAGAACGAGCGCGCCGCGTCCGCCTTCGAGAATCCGGGCGAAGCCAGCCGCGCGCGCGAGGAATTCCTCAATCGTTATCACCACGAAATCGAGCAATGGCTGCAAAGCGGCAATCACCGTTTCGTCCGCGACATCGAGCTGGAAAAACCGGTCGGCATCGTCGTCGAGCGGGGCACGAGCGGTTTTTTTACGGCTGACCGGGCGCGCATCGTGCTCGTCCGCGACGGCTCGGTGCAGGGCTGGCATTTTCTGAAATCGTTTCTGGTAAAATAAACGGCGTGACGGACAATTACTCGTTCAGATTTCCCGATTTGTACCAGTTTTTCGGCGGATATTTTTATCAGGGCTGGACTGGCGGCTACAAATGGGAAGGCACCAGCCCGAATTTCGCGGCGGTCGTCCGCCATTTCAAAGCCGTTAACCCGCCGCAGACCGTCTTGCGAGTTCGGGATGAACTGCAGGAATTGCTCGATTTAAACCTTTCCGAAGAAGATTTGACCGCCGCTCTGACCGAACTCGGCAGCAATTTCCATCCGCCCGCCGAAAATCTAAATAACCGCCAATGGCTGGAAAGAATCAACGAAATTCTGCGCGAAACTTCCACCAAACCGCGCGTCCTGCGCGAGATTCAATAGAAAACCGCTTTATCATTATGGATTTCGCGCCTGTAAATTGAATTTCCATCGACGGAAATAGCACATTCTTGGCGAGAATTTGCATTTTCTTGTCGAGAATATGCATATTCTTGCCGAGAATTTACACATTCTTGGCAAGAATTTACATATTCTTGGCAAGAATTTACATATTCTTGGCGAGAATTAGCACATTCTTGCCGAGAATATGCATTTTCTTGGTAAGAATTTGCGTTTTCTTGACGAGAATTTGCATTTTCTCGCAGGTAAATCGAATTTTCTTTAACGGAAATCGAATTTTCTCATAGGAAAATTGAGTTTTCTTTAATGGAAATTGAATTTTCGGAGAAGAAACGCTTTGTCGATACCTTCGCTTTTGACTTGATTAACGGGGAGAAATCAAGTCGGCGGCGTCGAGCAGCGATTGTGCCGTGTGGCTGTGAGGCGAATCGGGCGCTGTCCCGATTATTTCTCGCAGCTCGTTTTCGGCTTCGTCGCGTCGGCGTCCGAAAAGGAGCGCTTCGGCGTAATGAACGCGGGCATAAAGGCTGGAAGGCTGTGTTTGGAGGGCTTGCTGGCAGATTTTCTGCGCCGAAGCAAAGTCACCGCGCTGTAGGAAGACCGTTCCCAATCCGACCTGCGGCACATCGGATTCGGGCAGAAATTCCATCACGCCGCGAAAAACCGCTTCCGCCTCGTCAAACCGCGAGGCTTCGCGCAGGATGTAGCCCGTTTCGAGCATCACGCGCAGTTCTTCGTCGCTGATTGGAATCTCCTTAATTTTCATAAAAATTTATCGTATCGAAAAGGACGAGAATCGGCAGGCGCGCCCCGGTTATTCTAATTGACATCCGGATTTTCCTTAAAAAATTAACGCGGGCGCGTCCGCCGAAAGTTATAAACCGTTAAAAAAGGCTTACGATTTAATGTTGTTGACCGCCGACATCTCGCTGTCGTGGCGCGTTTTCATCAGGTTGGAAACCGTCGTAAACTCCTGCGACTGCATACTGACGCGGTGCTGGACGCCGAGCAATTGCATAGACTGCTGCTGCTGCTGGTTCATCATCGCGTTCTGCTGGCGCTGCTGCAGGGCGGTCGAGAGCTGATTGTAACGCTGCATTTCCTCAAACTGGCGCTGCTGTTCAATCAGCGCGCCGTAGGAGCTGAACGAGGACGAACCGCCGCCGATTACGTTTCCGAGAACGCCGCCCAAGCCGGGCGCGACCAAATTCAAAGCGCCGCCTGCGATGCCGCCCAGAACCTTCAGAAACTTGTTCGGCTCTTTCGGCTGCGGGCGCATAATGCTCGTTTCGGGATAAACCGTCGTCATCGGCGGAAGCTGCTGCCCGGTCGGCGTAACTAATGGGTCGTTGTATGCCATAATCAATTCACCTCTCCCAAAATCTCAGGCTTTCTCGCCGTTTTTTTGTATAGAGCAAGCAGGAAAGCCGAAAATTTTCACTCTTGTCACCGTTATCGGCGAATTTTCCGAAATGTTTCCTGTTTTTTCGTCAAATTTCGCAAAAAATTTCAACCGCGGATAAAAGATTAGCCACGAAAGAACACGAAAGGAAGACGAAATATTTTTTATGATTTATTTCGCGTCTTTTTCGTAAAATTTCGCGGCTAATTTCCTTTATTTTATTTACGCATTTTTTGCAGCGATTGCAGGAAATCGAGCGTTACCTCGACGGCGCGGACGGCGCGCTGCGCGCGCTCGGCTTCGGCGCGGTCGCCGTAGCGGATGACGCGCTCAAGGTTTTGGCGCGTCGCGTTCAGGCGCAGGCGAAACTCGTCAAGGCGGCGCGTGTCCGGCTCGCTGAAA